>JAJRUN010000139.1 GCA_024277755.1 Gammaproteobacteria bacterium
CCTTGGCGTGCTAGACAAGATTGACATGCCATTTTTTGAAGCCATTCACCTGCAAAAATGCCGCATCAATACCGAGTCAGAAATTGCAGCAGTGGTTGCCGCGCACGGCGTCGATCAAGGGAAATTTGAAAAGGCATTTCGTTCGTTTGCCGTAGAAGCCAAAGTCCGTCGTGCCGCTGAACTGGGCAAACGCTATGGCGTACAAGCGACACCGTCTATGGTCGTGAATGGTAAGTACATCACCGATCCGGGCAAAAGCAATGGTTTTCGCGGCATGATCGATGTTGTCGACAGCCTTGTTAAACAGGAAGGCTAAGTTAAGGGTCTACTGACACCATGAAAGCAGCTGAACTGTTCGTACGTTGCCTGGAGAATGAAGGGGTAGAGTACATCTTTGGCATCCCTGGCGAAGAAAATCTGGCCATGATGGACGCCTTGCTCGACTCAAACATCAAATTCATCACCGTCCGCCACGAACAGGGCGCTGCCTTCATGGCCGATGTCTATGGTCGCCTCACCGGCCGGGCAGGCGTCTGCCTCTCCACTCTCGGCCCTGGCGCCACCAACCTGATCACCGGCGTCGCAGATGCCAACATGGATCACGCCCCGCTGGTGGCCATCGCTGGCCAGGCGGGGACTCACCGTCTGCACAAGGAATCACACCAAGTGCTGGATCTGGAAGAGATGTTCCGGCCAATCACAAAATATTCTGCCCGCCTGCTAATGCCTGAGATCATCCCCGAAGTCGTGCGCAAGGCCTTCAAGCAGGCGCAGATGGAAAAGACCGGCGCCAGTTTCATCGAGTTCCCGGAAAACATTGCCGATCTGGAGATCGATACCGAGCCGCTGTGGTCGAAAAACCCGGTCATTCCAGCGCCGACCCAGGATCGTATCGATGCCGCCACCGAGGCGATTTCAAACGCAAAACAACCGATCATTCTCGCCGGTCATGGCGTGGTACGCGCCAACGCCTCCGAGCAACTGGCCGAGTTTGCTGCCCAACTCAACATCCCGGTCACCAACACCTTTATGGCCAAAGGGGTGGTACCATTTCGCCACCCCACCAATCTGGGTAGCACCGGACTACAAGCTAAGGACTACGTCGGCATTGGTTTCGACAAGGCCGATGTCATCATCTGCGTTGGTTATGACCTGGTGGAATACCACCCTTATTTATGGCATCCAACCAAGGACAGATTCATCATCCACATCGATTTTCAACCCGCCGAGGTGGATGCCCACTATGGTGTCAGGATTGGCGTAGTCGGGGACATCAAGCAGAGCCTGCAACGCATCACTGAACAGGCTAGGCCGCAGCAGGAAACAGAAAAACTGCGGCCGCTACGCGACGCGCTGATCAAGGACATGAACGAACACGCCGCCAGCAGCGTCTTTCCGGTACAACCACAAAAACTGATTTGGGATCTGCGCACCGCCATGGCCCTGAAAGATATCGCCATCTGTGACGTTGGCGCCCACAAAATGTGGATGGCAAGGATGTTCCGTTGCGAACACCCCAACACCTGCATCATCTCCAACGGCTTCGCCAGCATGGGCATTGCCGTACCCGGGGCCGTCGCCGCCAAGCTGGCCTACCCGGAAAAGAAGGTGGTGGCCGTCACTGGCGACGCCGGTTTTCTGATGAACAGCCAGGAGATCGAAACCGCCATGCGCCTCAACATTGCCATCGTCATCCTGGTCTGGAACGATGGCGGTTACGGCCTGATCGAATGGAAACAGATGAGCCAATATGGCCGCAAGAGCCATGTTAACTTCAACAACCCGGATCTGGTCAAATATGCCGAATCCTTTGGTGCCAAAGGCTATCGCATTGAAAAAACTGAAGATCTGCTGCCAACACTAAAACTGGCCCTGGCTGATAACACTGTTAGCATCATTGATTGCCCGGTAGACTATTCAGAAAACCTGAAACTGACCGCCAAACTAGGTGAGACAGTCATCCAGTTATGATCCGCCACTAATGCCAGAACCCATGCCCAGCGCCTAGCCAAACAACACAATCGAAACCGGGCGCAAAATCAAGCTGATGAGTTTCAATATCCAGGTTGCTATCGCCTCGACCCGGAAACGTCACTATCTGACCCAGAGCTGGAAACACATCCTGCCGCACTCCCAGTGCTTCGACAATCTGGATCGCATCGCCCGGCTGATCAGCGAATACGACATTGTCGGCCTACAGGAAGTTGACGGTGGTAGCCTGCGCAGCCAGTTCATCAACCAGGTTGAATACCTGGCCCAGCACGCTGGCTTTCCATTCTGGTACAGTCAGACCAATCGCAACCTCGGCAAGCTAGCCCAACACAGCAATGGCATGTTGAGCAAATACCAACCCAAAGAGACTATCGAATACAAACTACCAGGAATGATGCCAGGACGGGGGGCATTAATGACGCGCTTTGGCCAGCATGACAACAGCCTGGCCCTGTTTCTGATACATCTGGCACTAGGGAAAAGGGCACGCCAGCAACAGCTGGACTTCATCGCCGAACGAATCAAGGACTATCCACACGCCTGTGTCATGGGGGATTTCAACTGTTCTGTTGACAGCCCGGAAATGGTCAGTCTGTTTGCTAAAACCGACCTTTGCCTGCCTGAAGAAAATCTGCTGACCTTCCCAAGCTGGCGTCCGGTACGTAATATCGACCACATTCTCACCACCTCAGCCGTGCAGGTGAAAGAGGTAAAGGTCGTCAATGAGGCTCTCTCCGATCACCTGCCAATAGCCATGGAAATCTCGCTACCGCATGAGATCCACATCAACGGCTAGTCCTGACGAGAATCCAGCTTCGCCTGCCCTAGCGCCTTTTGTTTATCTTCCTCCGCTCGCAAAAGACGATTTTTACGATCATCCCGAGCCAGAAAGACCACAAAGGCAATACACAGCAGCAATATTACAATCTCAGCAATAGTTGAGTTCATTTATCCTCCAGCGCCTGTCCGAGCCAACGGCAGGCAGTTACATCTAAACAAGATCCAGCGCCAGAGTATACCCAACCCCCGATCAGCCACCAAAACCCGGCTGCGCCCAGGCTGGAATAATAGACAACGCCTGACGCAATTCAGTTTCATATATTTCATATTCTGGCATTTTATCCGCCACCAAGGCCCAAAAAGAGGGTGAATGGTTCAGATGACGCGTGTGACACAACTCATGAATCATCAGGTAACGCACCGCACCTGGCGAGACAAACAGCAAGGCCCGATTGAGGTTAATATTCTTTTGCGCCGAGCAGCTGCCCCAGCGGGTTTTCTGGCCGCGCACTGTCACCCGGTTAAAACCCAGACCCAACTCAGCACTGACCTGTGCCAGCCAGCCCGGCAAAAGCCGCTTGGCCCGTTGCTGCAACCACCACTGTAAAGCCTGACAGGCGCGGGACGTATCCGGCCCGCTCAGTTGCAAGCGCCCGGGTGCAAACTCGATCACCCGGTAGTGTGGCTGATCAACATAGTCCACCTGCCAGGACTCGTCGACCGCCTGAAAACAGACCGACTCAGGCAACAACGACTGCTCGGTGTAAGCCGCTGCCATCTTGTCCAGATGAAACTGCATCCACTGGCGATGCTCGGCAACAAAGGCTGGCACATGTTTGAGACTACAATGCTTGGGCACCACCACCTGAACCTTGCCCGGTGGCAGCACTTTCATTTGCAGCCGCTTGGCGCGTGAACTGACACGAACAGAGTAAGGGGGCAGGGCAGACATACAGCCATTGTCTCCAAATCAGCCACACAACTCAATCACACCAGCCCCCTGGTAGTGCTACAACCAAGCAAGCGGTATCATTACGCCTTCTGAAAGACTTTCTGGAACTCGCATGCCCAAAGCCACACCCCACGTTATCTATATTGCCGGCCCTGATATCAGTGCCGACCAGGCCAATGCAAACGCACAACAACAAGGTCTAAAACAGCCTGTCTTGCTGAAACGACGTGGCACCACACTGGGCTGGGTTGCAGAGCACCCCGAACAAAACAGCATCGATGCCAATACTGCCGCCATGGCCTGGCACAACTCCGCCGCTTACGCCCTGCCGGGTTACGTCGACACAGAGCTGTCACAACACCAAACCAATATCAGACAGGCACTGGGGCTGATGGAAGCTATCGCCGAAGGTGCCGAAGTCGCTGAGTTATTTGAACAAGCCCCCTACAGCGAGCGCACCACGCCACAATTTGAAATGCTGGCCAGCTTTCAGGATGAAGGCGACGCTCAAGAGATCGAGACCATCGAATACGATGCCGTTGACGGCGATGAAGTAGTCGCCGAAAACCTGTGGTGCAAGGCATCCTGGTTGTCGTTTGAGGATGATGACGCCTCACTGCGATTTCGCTTTTCCTTCGGCATGGTCGGCTACGAAGATGTCGCCGCCGACCTCCAGCGTCAGCACTATGCCGCCCAACTCACCGACGCCATCTTTCCCGAGTCCGCAGTAATCAGCAACAACAGCAAGCTGGACACATTCATGCAAACGGTACTCGGCACTGAAAAGCTGGCTTATGTGGAACGCATCATCTATTTCAACGCCCCCAATGGCGGCGCACAATTTCATCAGGATGTAGAGCGTGGCCACCTTGGCGTCGTCTTTGCTCAAGTACACGGCAGCACCTGCTGGCTGGCCTGTTCAAAGACGCAGCTTATGGACGAAGTTCAGGCATTTATTAACGACTCGAGCAACAGTGAAAGTCTTGACACATTAATGAATGAAACCATGCAAGCCGAGCTAAAATCTAAAACCTCAACCCGCGAACAGCTCAACGAGTGGTTGGATGAACGCGACAACGAGCCGTTGGAGTTACTGCTAAACCGCTGCCCCGCGTTTTATCGCCACCTGTTTGAAAAAGGCTATGGTTACATCATCAGCCCGGGCGACATCATTCTACTGCCGCAAAAGAGCATCGACGAATGTTGCTGGCACACTGTGTTTTGCATTGATGACTTTCCCGGTGAATCACTGTCATTTGCCATCAGAGCCATCGTTTAACACCACCAATGATCTTAAAAACAACTATGAACGTAAAAATATTATTTAGAACTGTGTGCAGCGCCATCATCGGTCTGTTTGTGTTGAGCGGCTGCAATAACGATTTCGACAACGGCCTTATCACATCGATCCATCTGCGCGACAAGTTTAACCAAACCGAAGACAATTTTATCTCAGGTGATGAAATCAATATGTCACTGTCGATAAAAAATGACAGCACATTGGACAAAACACTCGACTTTACGTCTGGCTATCAATACGATTTTGTTATAACAGACCAATCAAATAATGAAATATGGCGCTGGTCAGCAGACCTTTCTTTCATACAAGAACCCACTTCTTTTACCCTCGGGCCGACAGATATTCAGACCATCACCTACACCTGGAACCAGCACATCGATGCCGACGCAACCTTCATCCCCGCCGGCAGCTACATCATTGAGGGCTACTTTGTTGGCAACGACCCTACAGCACAAACAACATTCACAATCCAGTAACAAGCAGCCATGAGCCGCTACCGTCCACCTCAACCCAGATCGTCGCCTTACATTACTGCCGACGGCTACCAAATGTTGCAGGACGAACTGGATGGCCTGTGGAAACGCCGCCACCTTGTCGCCATCGCCCTGTCAGCAGCAGCGGCTGAAGGCGATCGTTCTGAAAACGCCGAATATATTTGCCGTAAAAAAGAATTACGCGAAATCGATCGGCGACTACGCTATCTGCAAAAACGACTGCCTGATTTAAAAGTCGTCAGAGAACCGCCCAGCGATCAGGCAACAATATTTTTCGGCGCCTGGGTCAGACTGGAAGATGAAGACTGCAACGAATCCATTTATCGCATCGCCGGCCCGAATGAATTCAACCTCGACAAAGGATTCATCAGCATGGACGCCCCCATGGCCAAAGCGTTGATAAAAAAACGCGTTGATGATGAGGTGAATGTACACACCCCCAAGGGCGATAAACGCTATTACATTAGCGAAATTTCGTACTCAGAGATCAAGTGATTTTCTGATACTGACAAGCAGAGAAGGATCACAATACGCTTCAAGCAACAGCTGAAATGTTTCTCGCAACTGCTTAATCGCATCGGCACGACCAGACAGACCTACAGATTTCACCGCTTCCGGCCAGCCTTGATTACCCAACACCTTAACCAACAACAACCGGCTTTGTTTTGAATTTAATTCAGGCAAATCATGCGGCAAGGTTTTAGCAAAGACAATAATCGCCGCCATACAAAACTCATAGCCACGCAAGCTGTAGGCAAAACTAACAACATCCTGCCAATCAAGATCACTCATTGCTGCTTCAGCTTCAACCGAATCACGCATCAACACTTCTGCCAGATGCCTATCAAATGCTTTCAAAGATCCCATCAATAAAGCGGGTAATTGCTGCTGCATACGCGCGTGAGACTTTTTCAGAAAAAACCGGCCTGCGCCAGACACAGAGCGCAACATAATCAGCGAATGACTACCGCTGCTATGTTCACGAGTCAAACCTAAACGCACTGGCACAAACGCCAAGCCCTGCCAAAACCTCAACAGGTCCGGGGTCAAACCAAAACTGACCCCCAGGCAATCACAAATATCGTCAGTCACCGACGCACAAATCTCTTTTATCAAGGCCGAACCCAAACCACGCCCCTGAACCAGCGGGTGAACCGCTATGCGCATTATGCGCAAATAACGCAGTGTTGGCGCCTCCACCAACCCGGCGTGTGTCGCCAGTGATTGCGCCATCAAGTGCCCCTGCACACGTCGCCGTCCCTGATATACAGCCTTGGCCATGGCCTCATCCATAGCACCTTCAATCCCCAGCAACACCACAGCCACCACATGGCCTTGATACGACATGACATGCAATTGAAGATCGGGACTGTCCAGCAACTGACGCAAGTCATTGGGACGGGTACGATAGTGTGCCAGCACCAACAGACCAAACACTTCAGACAACAAAAACCGGTCATTCATAAGCTCTGCGCGGCTAACATGTGAAATCTGACATGCAGACAAGTCAAGTCCAGCCAAGACGGCCTCTGACGCAGTAGTGGCATCCAATAACAACGCATCAAAAACAAATTTCTCAAGCACATCGAGGCCGGCCCAACGGATTGGCTGCCGCAGTCGAAACTGCAGCCAGCCAGGCGTTTTCAGATCCAAAACCTTGTTGAAATGCAGGGCGAATCCGCGCCCGGTACCTTCGTATCCATGCACGGTGGTCGCAAACACCAGACGTTGATAATGCGACAACATTTTTTCAAGCATTGGCGTCGGAATTGCAGCGGCTTCATCCACCAGTAAAAGATCAGCATTGGGGACGGATTCAATCAATTCATCTGGAGCAATAAACCTGAGGCTTGCGTTACCATATTTCAAAAGCCCCCGACTAGACTTTGCCTGCGGCAATAGACGATGGGCATGATTAAACAAAGCCTCTACGGCGGCCAGGCGCGGCGCGCTAACAAGAATTGTTTGACAGCCTTGGCTCAACAACTGTGCCGCAGCAATCCCCAGTGCCGAAGATTTTCCACGACCGCGATCAGACACCAACACAACAGGCTGCTGCGACCGCCCACAGCCTAGTTCGACGACCGCAGCTACCGCATTTTTCTGATCAATAGTTCGACACACCCCATCAGGGGCACGAGCAAGCGGTCTCAGTTTTTTTATTTTCGGAAGATCAGGCATAACACTGTTTTCAGACACCAACAACAGCGCATCAGATGCCTTGGAAATCTGAATAAAACGCTTAATGAAATTACTGCTGACGCAGTCACTTTTAAAAAACCGCTGAGCTTCGGGGTCAGGCAGCTGGGGCCAATCTTGCAAAGGCGGTGTCAGCAACAACAACAAGCCGCCACCTTTAATCAAACCTGACGCCGCACCAAAGGCATCAACATCAAAGCCATCGTGGCAATCATAAACCAGCAGATCCACTTCGCTGCCCAAACGCTGTAACACTTCACGCCCGGCATAGGCCTCAACACCCGTTGGCGGCTGGCGCGTTATCCAGACCTGCTGTTGATCAAACAGCGCGGCTATTTTCAGCGCAACCTCAGAACACCACTCGTTACTGCCACTTATAAGCAGTCCACGACGCTGATAGGCACCCTGCGCCTGCTCTCTCTGATTTAAAGCAAGCTCAACAATGGCATCGTATTTTGAAGATGAATCGGACATAAGCCCCCTAAAACAACTGCGGCAATATTAGCACGACAAGCTCATAACAGACGGACAAGCCAAACCATCGACAATCAAGTAAAATACACCCATGCCATCTATCATCCTCAGCACCCTCAATGCCCGCTATATCCACAGCGCCTTTGGCTTACGCTATCTAAAAGCCAATCTTGGTGACTACGAAAACGACTGCGACATCATTGAATTCACCATCCATGAACGACCTATCGATATCGCCGAGAAATTACTCATCAGGAAGCCAAAAATAATTGGCCTTGGTGTGTATATTTGGAATATTGAAGAGGCCACCAAGACCGTCAACATCATCAAACAGGTGAGCCCGGACACCATTGTAGTTCTTGGTGGCCCTGAAGTCAGCTTTGAACAACAGAATCAAACCATTTGCAAGAATGCAGACTATATTGTTGCGGGCGCAGGTGAAAATTCATTTCGTGAATTATGTGAAAAACTATTAAGCAATAAAATCGTTGCCAATAAATTCATCCCGCAGAAAACGCCAAGACTTGAAGAGATAAAACTTCCTTACCATTTATATAACACTGAAGATATTGCCCACAGAATAATTTATGTAGAGGCCTCACGCGGTTGCCCATTCAAATGTGAGTTTTGTCTTTCAGCACTGGATAAAACTGCCTGGCCATTCGATCTTGATCTTTTCCTCTCCCAACTGGAAACACTTTTCGAGCGAGGCGTACGTCATTTCAAATTTGTTGACCGCACCTTTAATCTAAAAATAGACAACACTATTCGCATTCTTAAATTTTTTCTTGGCCGTATGAATGATAAATTATTCCTTCACTTTGAACTTATCCCCGACCATCTTCCTGAACGACTAAAAGATGTCATCAAAAGATTTCCACCATACAGCTTACAGTTTGAAATCGGCATACAAACATTTAACCCTCAAACACAAACACTGGTTAGTCGTCGACAGGATGATAAAAAAACAGAACAAAATCTGAAGTGGATCAGAAATGAAACCAACGCACATATTCACGCCGACTTGATCATTGGCCTGCCGGGTGAAGACATCAACAGCTTTGCCGCTGGGCTTAATCGTTTAATCAAACTCAATCCACATGAAATACAAATCGGAATACTCAAACGCCTGCGTGGCTCACCTATCATTCGCCACAGCGATGAATTTAAATTACGTTTTAATCTTGCTCCGCCGTACAACATTCTCAGTAATAATATGATCGATTTTAGTAGTATGCAAAGGCTTAGCCGGTTTGCACGTTACTGGGACATGATTATTAACTCAGGACGCTTTTCAAATACAAAAAACATCATCTTTTCTGACCAACCATTTCAACGTTTTATCCGCTTAAGTGACTGGTTGTTTGCAACCACCGATCAGACGCATAAAATTTCATTAAAGCGTCTATTCGAACTTTTATTTGATGGCCTGTGTAATCAACTCGCATGCGATGAAGCCGAAACAGGCAAAGCCCTGTTAAAGGACTTCCAGTCTTCCGGACTAAAGGGCAAGCCATCATTTCAAACCAAAACACTGAACGAAAGATCCCAACCCAAACTCAAGGCCGCAAACAGGCAAAAAAGACATACCTAATCCACATTGCATTTCACCGCTAACCTATTGATAAAATAAAGACTTCAAATACCGACATCATTCACAACTGCATTTCTAGGTTTTCTTATTCATAATTACTGCTATAGTCATTGACCTTGATGTTTGATTTGCGGTCATTAATTAGCCATGACGGCATAAATTCAGACTTTATTAGCGCTGGAGGAATACGGATGAAAAACTCGCTCAATTACACCGGCTTATCAAACATGTTCGTGGTATCGAGAAAAAGAAAAAAGACCCCACAAAATGGCCTTCTTGTTATCGAGGCTGGACAAACTTCTGCTGACGATCCATTTAGGTTTTGTCCGCCATATCTGATGCAGCAAAGCAGCACCAAAGGCAACTTTAAAAAGTAAAAGTTCCCCTCAAAACGACGACTGGCCACCCAATAGGCCGGACAACCAGCATGTTATCTCCCTCTGAATGGCTGCTAGGGTTTCGAAAGTATCACTTACAACTTGAATATCAACAACGCACTCAAGACCTTTCCCTCCAGGTTTTCCACTAGGGTTTTCTCAGTCGGCTGTTGAACCCCCCAAAATTCAACCTATTGATTCAGCTGCACCATGGCTGCGATTCATATTCGTTTAAGCTTAGCCGATTATTATCTTCAGCGACTATAATTACGCTGTAAGCCTATACCCATCAATGAGGCAACAATGACTCAACAAACAAAATCAATTTTGGTATGGGATGTTCCGACCCGGGTATTTCACTGGCTGCTGGTCATCGCCTTTGCCATCGCCTGGCTGAGCTACGAGGATAATCGTTATCTGGATACCCATATTTTCTCCGGCTACACCTTTCTCGGCCTGCTCATCTTCCGCCTCATCTGGGGCGTATTTGGCACTCACTATGCCCGCTTTCAGCAATTCAGCTATAACAGCACGGAGGTCATCAGTTATATAAAGGGCTTATTTGGCGAGGATCTGCGCCACTATGTCGGCCACAACCCTGCCGGTGCCTGGGCCATTTTTGCCCTGATTGGCTTTGGACTGGCACTGACCCTATCCGGCTTGTTTGTGCTGGGAGGTGAAGAACAACATGGCCCCCTGGCAGGCATCGTCAGTTTCCGCCAAAGCGGGATCTTTCGTGAAACCCATGAAGTCGCCGCCTATGGCCTGTTACTACTGGTATTTATCCACTTTTGCGGTGTCATTACCGAAAGCCTGCTGCACAAGGAAAACCTGATTGGCGCCATGTTTCGCGGCACCAAATCAGCAGACACAGAATCAGCCAGCGTTCGCCCCCACCGCCTGATCGCCACCACCATGATCACAGTTATTCTTGCCTATGTGATGGCCACTTTTGGCGGCTATCTTACAGAAACAGCAGATCAGCCTTATCTGCCCTTTAAGGGGCCGGAACTGGTCCAGAATGAGCTGTGGCAAGAAGAGTGCAGCGATTGTCATTTTGCCTTTCACCCTAGCTTGCTGCCTGCTCGCTCATGGCAATTGATCTTTAAACAGCAAGCCGACCACTTTGATGATGACCTCGACCTGGACGAAGAAACCGTCACGGAACTGCTGGCGTATGCCAATGCCAATTCCGCTGATTTGGAACAAATCGAACCTGCCTGGCGCATGAACAGCTCAATTGCCAGCAAGGATACCCCGTTGCGGATTACTGACGTCCGTTACTGGAAAAAGAAACACGAAGAAATTGACGCTGAAGTTTGGAAACGCGACAGCGTTAAAAGCAAGGCAAATTGTGCTGCCTGCCATCTCGACGCAGAACAAGGCACCTTCGAAGACGCTGACATGCGCATCCCCGGTGACAATAGCCTTGATAGCATAGAATGGCTCAAATCAGTGCTTGGTGGCGCGGCCAAGTAGACCATTTTTCAGCCTATTACGCCTTTGAGCGCATTAGAAAGAATCTTATATAAACATCAAAAACAGCCACAACCCACTGATAGATAAGCGGCTATTTTGCTTATTCGCCCACATTATTTGGATAGTTCGTTATGCAATAGGTATTCTGCCAAGTTTTCGGTAGAATCCCACCCGCATGATTTATTTGTTGGGGAACATTATGAAACCATTATTTAGTTTTTTTACCATCTTATTTGCCTGTACGACCTTATTGATAAGCGGCATGGATGTCGCCGAGGCTAAACGTTTTGGCGGCAACAAATCTTTTGGCAGCAAATTCAGCCAGAGCCAGCCACTGAAAAAGAACACTATGAACAAAAACTCTGCGCAACCGAGCCAGGCTTCACCTGCCATTCAACAGAATGCTGCACGCAAGCAGCAAATGATGCAAAGGGGCGGCATGATGGGTATGCTCGGTGCGCTGGCACTGGGCGGCATGCTCGGCGCATTGTTTTTCGGTGGTGCCTTTGAAGGAATCAATTTCATGGATATCCTTATCATCGGCCTAATCATCTTTATGTTGTTTAAGTTCATGTCCCGCCGCAGCCAGCCACGACCGGCCACTGCTGGAGGCTACAACCCAACCGACCTTGATGACGACGCAGACAATCAGCAGCAACACCAAACCGCCAGCACCCCTCTTGGCAGCCACGCCAATACAGCTGAAGAAACCTCAATTGATGATCTGCGCTCAGCTGTGCCCAAGCAGTTTGACCATGAAACCTTTATCGAAGGTGCCAAAAGCTGTTTTGCCCGCCTGCAACAAGCCTGGGATGATGGCGACCTGAGTGATATTCGTCAATTCACCACCGACCATGTCTTTGGTGAAATCCAAGACCAGCACCAGGCCCGTGAAAAACGCGGCAAGACCGAGATTGTCTCGTTGGATGCTGAACTACTTGGCAGTACCGACCTGGGCTCAAAGCTGGAAGCCATTGTGCTTTTCAAAGCAGAACTGACCGAAGATGGTAAAGCCCATTTTGTTGAGGAGGTCTGGCACTTTATCAAGCCCGCCAACAGCAAGCAGACCACCTGGTTTCTGGATGGCATCCAGCAGGTTGAAGGTTGATCAAACAATCAGGCAACAGCAAAAAGGCGACGCTTTTGCGTCGCCTTTTTGCGTTATATGCGCCTGCACCCGGTTCGTAAGTTTAATTCAACGCAATCATTCCTGCCCCCCAGCCACACAACTTTAATTTTCATTTAAGTTTCGTTCGCTACCCTGAACAGTACATTTCAAAAAAGCCACTTGGAAATAGCGTTAACTATGACTGAGAAAACAAATCACTTTTCACTCCATCATAAGCAATGCCATCTTGCGCCTGATTGCCTTACACTTACCGGGCACAAACAGCCGCTGTTTGCAGCACAATAAAAAATTATGCGCAAGCAATGATCAACAAATATAATTAAGGAGCCCCCGTCCATGATTAAGAAGTGTGCGCTTGCACTCACCCTTTGCTGCAGCCAGGCAGCTATTGCAGATGATTATTTTTCCCTACCCGATCAATGGAATTTCAATACAACTGAACCATTAGTGCTAGCCAGCTCGGACAGCACCAGCATGACTACCATGGCAACAGACACCAAAAACGTATATGAAGATCGCCTGATCACGGCTAACAAACTACATAAATATCTAGGCATAGGCTCACTCGGGGCTGCACTGATAACCGGCATCATGCCCAAAGAGGAAGGCGGCCCGCACGAGGCCTTTGGTCAAACCGCAGCAGTACTTGGTATTGGCGCAGTTATTACCGGACTCATCTTCCACTGGGATGATTTCGACCTGAGCAATGGCTTCAGCGACCCTGACAATCTTCATCTGGCACTAAGTACTCTGGGCACCCTGGGGTTTGTTGCCGCCGTTGGCGAAGCACCTGATGGCGGGCATGCCGGCCCAGGGATTGGCGGTGCGGTGAGCATGGCCGTTGGCATCAAAATGGTTTGGTAATGTTGCGAGGAGTCTTACTATGAAAAAATATCTATTTGTTATTCTGTTAAGCCTGTCCTTACCGACACAGGCCATCACCCTCGACGATCTGTACAAGCGATACAGTCCTGAAGGTGAGAGTGCATTTGATGCCGAGCGCGGTAAACAATTGTGGAATCAAAAACATACCGCTGAGGATGGCAAAATCCGCCAGTGTAGCACCTGCCATGGCAATGACCTGAGCAAATCCGGCGAACATGTCAAAACCAAAAAGGTCATTGATCCAATGGCGCGGTCAGTTAATGCCGAACGCTTCACCAAAATGAAAAAGATAAAAAAATGGTTTAAGCGTAACTGCAAATGGACGGTTGGTCGCGAATGTACCAACCAGGAAAAAGGCGACCTGATCAAATATCTGACCCAATTCTAAAGGACATGAACAATATGAAAAAACCACTAATGTTCGCAGCCTCAATAATCCTTGGCCTGGGTGGAATGAGCAGCAGTCACGCGGAAGAAGGCTTCTTTTCATCGTACTTCACTTTTGAACGCCACAATGAAGTGGCCGCCGTCACTGACCCAGACTACATTGAGGAATGTGGTTCGTGCCATTTCGCCTATCAACCCGGCCTGATGCCAGAGGGATCATGGCGCAAGATTATGGCTGCTACCGCACTGGAAGATCACTTTGGCGATAATGCCGAATTAGACGAGGATGTTCGCACACATATTCTTGATGTTCTGGTAAAGGCATCGGCAGATAAATCCTACTACAAGCGCTCGAAAAAACTCGTCTCTTCATTGGGTGATAATAAGACACCAATGAGAATCACTGACATCCCCTATATTAAAAAGGCACACCACGAGATTCCAACCCGACTCATCAAAGACAACCCCAAGGTTAAATCGCTTAGTCAATGCGACAAGTGCCACCAAAAAGCAGCCGAAAACAGTTTTGATGATGACACTGTTGTCATTCCGGGGCATGGCAACTGGACCTGGTAACAACACCTTAAAACAACAACCAGTAACGCGCTTTTCCACTCAGGGAAAGCGCGTTTTTTATTTGAAGAGACCTTTGCACGATACAATCACGAGTAAAAATGGCTAATATTCTCCTGCTTTTCGTTAGAAAACTTGTCAATAGCTCGCTATTAACTGCATTTTCTGCCTCAATCAGAAAAATATTAGCTCATTTTCCTTTCGCGCC
>JAJRUN010000140.1 GCA_024277755.1 Gammaproteobacteria bacterium
CAACAACTTCAGCTGCTTGCTCTTTTGCTTCTTTGAGCACCTCTAACGCCTTCTTTTTAGCAAGCACTTCTTCGTGCTTGCCTTTTTCAGCGGCGGCGAGACCATCGGCGATACGCTTTTGGCGTGCCTCCATGATCCCGGACAGAGGTCCCCACATGACTTTGTTGACAAACCAGATCAACAAGCCAAACGCAATCATCTGCGCAATAAGGGTTACTGTAATATTCACTGTTTCACTCCTCCCGGCCTGCCACTACTGCATAAAGCGAATAGCGCATCACCAAGTTAGTTGCTTTACTTAATACTTTCTTCTCTTAATAAAGAATCAAGGAAAGTATTAAAGCGCGCCGATAGCGGCAGCCAAAGCACCAACGAAGGGGTTAGCAAACAGGAACCACATTGCGAAGGCCAGGATGATGAACGGGAAAGATTCCATCAGACCAGCAAAGATGAACATGTTAGTCATCAATACAGGACGCATTTCAGGCTGACGAGCGATACCTTCCAGTGTCTTGGCACAGATTAGGCCCCAACCGATAGCGGAACCCAGACCAGCAGCGGCCAAAATTACACCCACACCAACGGCGGTGTATGAGTAGATCATCGCGATCATATCTGGTGTCATTGTTACTCTCCTTAACTTAAAAATAAAAAATTAAATAAAACTAAACCGATTACTACTAAAACTAAAACTTACGTTTAGTGTTCTGCGGTATGCGCCATACCCAGATACACAATAGTCAGCACCATGAAGATGAAAGCCTGCAAGGTGATAACCAAAATATGGAACAACAACCAGCCCAGATCCAACACCACTTGCAGCGGGAACCAGATCAGCATGCCAGCACCCATCGTTGCAGCACCAGCCAACAATGCTATCAACTGGAACACCAACTCACCGGCAAACATGTTACCAAACAAACGCAGACCGAGACTCAAAGGCTTGGCCAGCTCTTCGATCGCCGTCATCACGATGTTGGCAGGTACTGCCATTTTGCCGAAAGGGTGAAACAGGAACATTTTCAGATAACCACCAAGGCCTTTGACCTTGAGGTTGAAATACAGCGACAGCCCGAATACCACCAACGCCATGGCCATGGGCACACTCAGATCAGTGGTCGGCACAACCTTGAGGTATTCAATGCCGAACCAGGTGCCGATCAGCGGCAGCAAATCCACCGGAATCAAATCCATGAAGTTCATCAACCACACCCAGACGAAGATGGTCAGCGCCATGGGCGCGATTAATGGGTGATGGCCCGGGAAAGAATCTCTCACCTGGGTTTGCACGAATTCAAGAATGGACTCAACAAAGTTCTGGAAGCCGCCGGGAACACCTTCGGTAGCATTTTTGGCAACACGCCCACCAACGGTGACAAACAAAATACCGAGCAACACCGAGATCACAATGGAGTCGATATTCCAGGTCATAAACCCTTCACCGACACTATTGTTGGTCAAATGATGCTGAATATACTGAACGGTGCCACCACCGCTGGAACCTTCTGCTGCTTGACTCAAGATTCTGTCCCCTTAACGTTTTTAATCTGAACTGCCCGCCGCTTTCCGGTCGTGCACGCTCATCAAGTAACTGGCTTGTGCCAGGGCGAAGCCGACAAACACGGCCATCGCGTCGAGCTTCAACAATCCCAGCCCGACCCCCAGCAACACAATCACCGCTGCAAACCTCACCACAGCGCCGATATATAAAATCATCATACTTAGCTTGGGGTCACTCAGCGCAGACGCATTCGCGCGCTTGAAGCCACCAATCGAAATCAGGGCGAGTACCACGCTACTCAGGCCTCCATAACCGGCCGACAGCGCCTTCCACAAACTCTCTTCGGCACCCTTCCCTTCATAAGCAAAGGCGAAGAACACCGCCGCAACAATCAATGTCACTAGCAGCTGAACCACAAGCACCCGACGCGCCTTACCAGCAAGTCCTTTATCAATTCCGCTCATTGAACCGTTTGCTGACACAATATTCACTGCAACTTCGGGTCGGTCAATAATTTAAACACTTTCAGAAATCCGCCAACAAAACCCATACCACCAAAGGTGATCATAAAAATTGGCGAGGTCTCCAACCATCCATCCATCCAATAACCGAGCAAAAATCCAGCCACTACCGTAGAGCTCAGCATGGTGCCGACGCTAATCAATAAAAGCCCAGGGCCTTTTGGTTTGCTCTTGCTCATATTGCAGCCCTCAAGATCGGAGCGCGTGCACGCGAGAGCACCCTAAAATTGGGCCCGAAGTATAACCACCCACCTCGGCCGCGGCAAGCTATTACACGGAGATATTTTGCTTTCTTGGTACATTAATCTGGGGCCACACCCCATCGAAAACGACTTCGCCGCCTCCTCTCGTTTGCTGGCGGCATTGTCGCCTGCCCTACCAAACAGCCACCTCTATGGATGACCCAAAAAAACAATCAACCTTTTGATTGATAATTATTGGCCCTCGATTATAATCCACCATATGGTTGAATATTATAAAGACAAAGAACTTTCTGAGCTACTTAAAGCGATGAGCGATACAACACGCCGCTCCCTTTTAACTCGGCTTTGCCAGCAAGGTGCCAGCCGGGTGACCGATTTAGCCAGCGTTTATGAAATGTCACTCAATGGGATTTCAAAACATATCAAAGTGCTGGAGAAGGCCGGACTTGTCTCTCGCAAAACCATCGGCAGAACCCATTTGATTGAAGCAAACCTGCAACAAATTGCCCTGGCTGAAAACTGGTTCAAAGAGCTTAAATCAATCTGGGCATTACGCTTAGAAAAACTGGATGAATTACTGAAAAATGGAGACATCTAAAATGTCTGACTTAACCGTAAAGACAAATAAAACAATCCACGCGCCCATTGAAAAGGTATTTGATGCGTGGCTCGACCCCAAAATATTGTCGTTATTTATGATGCCAATGCCCGGCATGCCCGAGTCTGACGTGGAAA
The DNA here is from genome assembly GCA_024277755.1 of Gammaproteobacteria bacterium. Lineage (GTDB taxonomy): Bacteria > Pseudomonadota > Gammaproteobacteria > Tenderiales > Tenderiaceae > Tenderia. The sequence continues at coordinate 2,961 of JAJRUN010000140.1, forward strand.
ATGATGCGCGCGAGGGCGGAGACTTTACAATTGTTATGCATGCGGGTGATGCGCAGCTGCCGCACACCGGGACATATTTAGAAATCAATCGTCCCGACAAACTGGTTTTTAGCTGGGCGTCTCACTGCTCAGTTGATAACAGTATCGTCACTCTGAACTTCACCAAAATAGACGATAACAAAACCAATATCGCCTTATCTCACGTCAAATTCATCGACGAGCAAACACGCGCCGACCACGAGGGCGGCTGGGGCAATATTTTAGATAAGCTCAATAACGTGTTGAGCTAAGCGTTACCGGGCAGAATTTTTGCGGCAACACTACTGAATGCGCTGCAAAATGCCTTCCAGCTCGTCGAGGTTGTTGTAATGAATCACCAGCTTGCCATTGCCTTTTGCGGCATGCTGAAACAGCACCTTGGCGGCCAGCTTTTGTGCCAGTTCGTCCTGCAAACGTTTGATGTCCGGGTCCAGAGACGCGCCGGCTTTTTTTGCCTTGGCCGGCGAACCGCTACTCAGGCGGCGCACCAGCTGTTCGGTCTCGCGCACGGAATAGCCCTTTGCGGCAACGTCTCGCGCAGCTTCACTTTGCATCTGACCTTCCAGCGCCAGCAGGGCCCGGGCATGGCCCATTTCCAGATCGCCGTGTTCGAGCATTTTGCGCACATCGTCGTTGAGCGTGAGCAGGCGCAGCAGATTACTCACCGCAGCACGGGAACGGCCCACGGCACCGGCGGCCTGTTGATGGGTCATGTCGAATTCGTCGATCAGTCGCTGCAAGGCAACGGCCTCTTCGATGGGGTTGA
>JAJRUN010000141.1 GCA_024277755.1 Gammaproteobacteria bacterium
ACCTATATGCTGCCAGGGCAGCATAATCCCGAAGAGATTATTGCCTCAGTAGATAGGGGTTTATATGCCGTTAATTTTGCTGGTGGTCAGGTGGACATCACCTCGGGTAAATTCGTCTTCTCCGCCAGTGAGGCCTACATGATTGAGAATGGCAAGGTGAGTTATCCGGTCAAGGGCGCTACCCTGATCGGCAATGGTCCGGACGCCATGACACGCGTTAGCATGGTGGGTAATGATTTGAAATTGGATGAAGGGGTTGGCACCTGTGGCAAGGATGGCCAAAGTGTACCGGTGGGTGTGGGTCAGCCAACTATGCGTATCGATGGTTTAACCGTGGGGGGAACCACGGCCGAATAATTATTCTTCAGTGTCGAGGATTTCTTTTAATAAACGAAACAGGTTGCGGGCTGACTTGGGTGGTTTTTCCAATTTGGTCTCTTTGATGGCGTTGAGCATTAGCTGCCGCAGTTGTTGCCGGTCTGCCTGAGGGTGTTGGCCGATGAATTCATTCAGCGCTGGCTGGCCTTCGCTGATGAGGCGGTCGCGCCACTGTTCGATGGCGTGAAAATGGGCGGCGGATTGCTGCCCACAGAGGCGGATGGCGTCCAGGGCTTGCTGGATGGGTTCGGGGTCGATGTCACGCATCAGTCGGCCGATGTATTGCATCTGCCGACGCAGGGCGCTGTGACTGTTGAGTCGGCGGGCCTCACGAATGGCGTCGGCGAGTTTGTCTGGCAGAGGGATTTTGGTTAAATCCTTGGCGCCAAGTTTAACGATGGCCGTGCCCAGGTCCTGCAGCGCGTTTACCTCGCGTTTGAGTTGGGATTTGCTTTTGGGGAGTTCCAAGTCTTCGTCATCATGCATGGCCGCTACGGTAACGCAGCCGTGAAAAAAAATATAGTTGTTTGGTGGGTGCGCAGGGTGCCCCTACATTGTTTGGGAGTTTTTTATGGCGAATACGCCTGTGATTAAAAATTCGGTATACAGTCAGGCCCGGCTCGAAGGCTTGGTTGAACAGATTCTGGCCGAAGCCAGCAAGCTCGGCGCTACTGCGTCCGAGGCGGCGCTGAGTATCGAGTCAGGTCTGTCGGTCAATGCCCGCATGGGTGAGGTGGAGACTGTCGAGCATAATCATGACAAGGGACTGGGGGTGACGGTCTATTTTGGTCAGAGCACGGGCTCGTCCAGTACCTCGGATTTTTCTGCAGCGGCGATTCGTGACACGGTGGCTGCGGCCTGTCGGATAGCCCGTTATACCGCTAAAGATGAATATTCTGGTTTGGCCGATGCTGAACTGATGGCCAGGGATGTGCCGGAGCTGGATTTGGTTCACCCGTGGAATTTGTCGCCTGAGCGGGCCATCGAGTTGGCGATTGAAAGCGAGGATGCGGCACGTGGTTATGATCCGCGCATCATCAATTCTGATGGCGCAAGTGTTAGTAGTCACCATTCCTTTCGGGTCTATGGCAATAGCCATGGTTTTATCGGTGCCTTCGGTGGTACCCGTCACAGTATGAGTTGTTGTGTGGTGGGTCAGGCGTTGGGTGATGATGAAACCATGCAGCGTGATTATTGGTATACCTCGTCGCGCGATGCCTGTGGTCTGGAGGCGCCGGAAATCATTGGTCACAAGGCGGCTGAACGGACGATTCAACGCCTTGGGGCTAGACGTATCAAGACCTGCCAGACGCCGGTGATCTTTGCTGCTGAGCAGGCCAGTGGATTGATCTCCAGTTTTCTCAGTGCCATTCGTGGTGGTGCCCAGTATCGCCGTTCTTCATTTCTGCTTGATTGTGTCGGTGAGCAGGTCTTTCCTGACTTTATGCAGATAGATGAGCAGCCCTTGCTGTTGCGCGGTCAGTACAGCTCGCCGTTTGACCGTGAAGGTGTGGCCACCCGTAATCGTGATCTGATCAAGGGTGGTGTCGTGCAGGGCTATATCCTCGACAGCTATGCCGCGCGCCGCTTGAAGTTACAGACGACGGCCAATGCCGGTGGTACGCGCAATGTATTTGTTTCGCATGGGGGGGATGATTTGCATGCCTTGTGTCGCAAGATGGATAAGGGGTTGCTGATTACTGACATGATGGGGCAAGGTACTAATATGGTGACGGGGGATTATTCACGCGGTGCTGCCGGTTTTTGGGTCGAGAATGGCGTGATTCAATACCCGGTTGAGGAGCTGACAGTGGCGGGTAATTTGAAGCAGATATTTAAGGGTATTGTTGCCATTGGTAGTGATGTCGATGCACGAGGCAATATACGCACCGGTTCTATCTTGGTGGATAACATGATGGTGGCAGGTGAATAGCTGATTGGTTATGGCGGCGAAAAATAAAAAATTGGATGATGTTCTGGTTAAGGTGCGTGGCCTGAGCTTTAGTCGTGGCTCGCGTTTGATCTTTGATGGTATTGATCTGGATATCCGGCGCGGCAAGGTGACTGCCATCATGGGCCCCAGCGGTACCGGTAAGACCACTTTGTTAAAATTGATTGGTGGTCAGTTGCGCCCCGATCAGGGCGCGATTGAGGTGGATGGTCAGAACGTTCACCAGCTGCACCGTGCCGCCCTGTTTGAGCTGCGCAAGCGTATGGGGATGTTATTTCAAAGCGGTGCCCTGCTCACGGATATCAATGTTTTTGATAACGTTGCCTTTCCCGTGCGAGAGCATAGCAAGTTGCCCGAGGCACTGGTGCGCGATCTGGTATTGATGAAGCTGGAGGCGGTGGGCTTACGTGGTGCGCGTGATTTGATGCCAAGTGAACTTTCAGGGGGGATGGCGCGACGTGTGGCGCTGGCACGGGCCATTGTGCTTGATCCGATGATGGTTATGTATGATGAGCCTTTTACCGGTCAGGATCCCATTTCCAAGGGTGTGTTGGTGGAATTGATTCACAAGCTGAATACTGCATTGGGGTTGACTAGTGTGGTTGTCTCCCATGATGTGTCCGAAACTGCTGCTATTGCTGACTATATCTATGTGCTGTCCGGTGGCAAGGTGGTGGGGCAAGGCACGCCGGATGAACTGAGCCGTTCTGATTCGGCCTGGGTGCGGCAGTTTATGAATGCAGAAGCGGATGGGCCGGTGCCGTTTCACTACCCGGCTGAGGGTTATGTTGACGATCTGATGGGTGGGGGGCAAGACTGATGTTGTGGTTGCGCCGGTTGGGCCGTTCAGGGCTGAGTTTTTTCGAGCGTCTCGGTCGTGCTCACTTGTTTCTTTTAGCGGTGATTGCCGGTCTGCCGAGCCTGTTGTTTCGGGGGCGATTGCTGTTGCTGCAGCTTTATGCTGTGGGGGTGTTGTCGCTGCTGATTATCCTGGTGTCAGGGCTGTTTGTGGGCATGGTGTTGGGACTGCAGGGCTACAACACCCTGGTGGATTTTGGTGCTGAAGAGTCACTTGGAGTGATGGTGGCCTTGTCGCTGGTGAGAGAGCTGGGGCCGGTGGTGGCTGCATGGTTGTTTGCTGGTCGGGCCGGTTCCGCATTGACTGCTGAGATTGGTTTGATGAAGGCGACTGAACAGTTGTCCGGCATGGAAATGATGGCGGTAGATCCGATCAAAAGGGTGGTTGTGCCACGCTTTGTTGCTGGTGCGATTGCGATGCCTTTGCTGGCGGCAATTTTTAGTGCTGTTGGCGTGCTGGGGGGGTATCTTGTTGGCGTTGGATTGCTGGGTGTGGATGACGGAGCCTTTTGGTCGCAGGTTCAGAATAAGGTTGGTTTTTATGATGATGTTGTTAATGGGATCATCAAGAGTGTGGTCTTTGGCGTTGTGATTACCTGGATTGCCCTGTTTGAAGGTTATGATGCGGTGCCAACCTCGGAAGGGGTTAGCCGGGCGACAACGCGCACCGTGGTGCATGCATCGCTGGCGGTGCTGGGTCTGGATTTTGTCTTGACAGCATTGATGTTCGATTAAAGGAACAGGGTATGTTTCAGAATAAAAATATAGAGATTCTTGTCGGTATGTTTGTTACTGCCGGGCTGGTGGCCTTGTTTGTGCTGGCAATGAAGGTCAGCAATCTGGCCGCCTTCAATGACGGTGACGGTTATCCGCTGGTTGCGCGTTTCGATAATATCGGTGGCCTGAAGGTCCGTGCACCGGTCACCATGGCGGGGGTGCGTATTGGCAGGGTTGAAGCGATTGGTTTCGATGACGAAACGTTTGAGGCCGTAGTGACGCTGAGCATCAGTGAGCAATATCAGCGCTTGCCCAAAGATAGTGGTGCCAGTATTTTTACAGCTGGTTTGTTGGGCGAGCAATATGTCGCGCTGGAGGCGGGGGGTGATATGGAAAATTTGCAGGCCAATGATGAATTCATGGTGACTCAGTCGGCGCTGGTGCTGGAAGAGTTGATTGGCCAGTTTTTATTTAAAGCGGCTGAGGGGGGGGCTGACGAGTGAGGCGATTATTGGCATTAATCGTATTTATGCTGGCCTTGCCTGCCGCAGCCGAAACGGTTGATCTTGAGCAGGCGATAGCGCGTGCCCTCAAAACTGATCCCAGGATTGAGGAAACGCTGCATTTTGTCGATGCTGCGCGTGGCCTGCAAGAAGAGGTGGAGGGTCGCGCCGGCTGGTTTGTTAAGAGCAATTCGTTTCTTGCTATTGCGCCCAAGACGGAGGGCAGTATTTTTAAAAATGGTACCTGTGTTGTTGCCTCGTGTGATCTGCGTGATGATCGCTATGAGCTGGATGGTTTGTCGCCTTGGTTAAAGATTCAGATGTCTTTGATCAAGCCGCTTTATACTTTTGGCAAATTGGAAAATTATACCGCTGCAGCGGCGGCCAATATTCAGGTTAAGCAAGGCGATGTGCAGTTGCAGCGCAACGCCACCGTGCTGGATGTGAAGAAGGCCTATTATGGTTTTCTGGCGGCACGCGATGGTCGTTTGCTATTGGCGGATGTTGGCAAGCGCGTTGAGGCTGCGATCGAGCTGGTTCAAGGCTGGCTTGATGAGGGGGATGCTAAACAGTCTGATTTGTATGCCTTGCAGTCTGGTCATGCCTTGGTAATGAAGTTTAAGGCTCAGGCCGAGGCCTTGGAAAAAATTGCGTTAGGTGGCTTGAAAGTGCTGGTTGGTATGTCTCTGGATGATTCGCTGGTGCTTGCTGACAGGCGTATTCGCCCGCTTGCATTGCCTGAGCTGGATCTTGAGGCTTTGCAGCAGCAGGCAATGGAGCAGCGTTCAGAGTTGCAACAGCTGGCAGCTGGCTTGCAGGCGAGGCGTTCATTGGTGGCGGCAAGCAAGGCCAATACCAAGCCTGATTTATATGCCGGTGTGGCCGGCATCCTCTCTTATGCGTCAGAGCGTGATCGGCTTGAAAACCCCTTTATCTATGATCCATTTAATGAGCTGGGTGTGACGCCGGTACTTGGGCTTCGTTGGAACTGGCAGCCTAGTGCTGTGCGTGGTAAGACTCGATCAGCTGAGGCCGAGTTGAATGCTCTGATTGCCAAATCCAGCTTTGCTCAACGCGGTATCCCTTTTCAGGTGGCGGAGCAGTATTATCATGTGCAGGGTTATTACGAGGCGGTGCAGCAGTTGGAAGTGGCAAGTCGTTCGGCACGGCGCTGGATGATTAGTAGCTACACTGATTTTGAGGCTGGTCTGGAAAAGACAGAAAAAATTATGACTGCGATGCAGGCTTATGTGCTGGCGATGACGGATTATTTGCAGACCACCTTTGAATACAATATGCACGTGGCCCGATTGGAAGACGTGACAGGAGTGAGCCGATGAAACGAATTACTGTTATCTGCGTGATGTTGCTGGGGCTGATATCTGTGCCTGTGTCTGCGATTACGGGGCCGCAACAGTTGGTGATGCAGGTCTCTCAGACGATGCTGGATCGATTGGCGCAGGAAAAAGAGCTGCTTAAGGCAGAGCCAGGTCGTATCTATGGTCTGGTAGATAAAATTGTCGTGCCGCATTTTGATTTTGAATATATGTCGCAGATGGTGCTGGCTAAATATTGGCGTCGGGCCTCGGCAGCGCAACGTCAGGCCTTTGCTGCGGAGTTTAGGCAGTTGCTGGTGCGAACTTATGCCACCTCTCTGAAGGAGTATGCGGATCAGGAGCTGATTTATCTGCCTTTTCGAAAGGGTAAGAAAAATAATCTGGCGGTTGTGCGCACCGAGGTTGATCAGCCAGGCGGCTTTCCAATTCCGATTGATTATCGGCTGCGACAAAATAGCAGTGAGTGGAAAGTGTTCGATATAGTGATCGATGGCGTCAGCCTGGTGACTAATTATCGCACCAGTTTTGCCAAAGAGATTCGCAAGTCTGGGTTGGATAGCCTGATTGAGACACTGGCTGAGCGTAACCGGAAGGTTGGTGGCGAGTGAGTCAGGCAGAGCTACAGTGTCAAGCGCCTGGACAGTTTAGCCTGGCGGGTGAGCTGAGTTTTGAGTCTGTGCCTGGTTTGCTGGATGCCGGTGAACAGTTGTTTCTGGCGGGTGGTGAGGTTCGGCTTGATCTGAGTCAGCTTGAGCGTAGTGACAGCGCGGGCTTGGCGCTGCTTGTGAATTGGTTGCGTCAGGCCAGGGATAGACAGTGTCGACTCAGTTTTCAACAGGTTCCCGAGCAGTTGCTGAGGCTGGCTAGGGTCAGTGGTGCTGATCAGTTGCTGTTGTCCAGATAGCTGGTTTCTCTCTTGTTTCGGTTCGCCCCTTAAAAAACACTGTTAAAAAAGGTATCCTACGCGGTTCTTGTTTAAGATTGTGAGTCGCCGAAGGGCAGGGTGTTAAAGATGCAAGCAGAACAAATCAAACAAATGATTGAGATGGGCCTGCCTGATTCTCAAGTACAGGTTTTTGGTGATGATGGTCAGCATTTTGATGCCATTGTTGTCTCGGCTGGCTTTGAGGGTAAGGCTATACTGCAACAGCATAGGCTGGTTTATGCCACGTTGGGCGGAAAAGTCGAGGATGGCTCTATTCATGCGTTGGCGCTCAAGACTTATACTCCAGATGCCTGGATCAAGGCACAATAAACTATGGATAAGCTGATTATTAGTGGTGGTGGCCCGCTTGATGGCGAGGTGCGCATTTCCGGTGCCAAGAATGCAGCATTGCCGATTTTGGCCGCAACGCTGTTGGCCAGTGAACCGGTGATGGTGCGCAACGTGCCGCATCTGCATGATGTCACGACTACTTTGGCATTGCTGGGGCGGCTTGGGGTTGAGCTGGTCGTTGATGAGAAACTCAATGTCGAGATTAATCCCACGACTATTAATAACTTTGTCGCGCCCTATGAATTAGTTAGAACCATGCGTGCCTCGATTTTGGTGTTGGGGCCGCTGCTGGCGCGTTATGGCACGGCGGATGTTTCACTGCCGGGGGGGTGTGCTATTGGCTCGCGACCGGTCAATCTGCATATTCAGGGGCTGCGTGCTATGGGGGCGGAGATTAAGGTTGAGGGTGGCTATATTCGTGCCCGCGCTGACCGCCTGAAAGGTACGCGTCTGTTTATGGATGTGGTCACAGTGACTGGTACAGAGAATCTGCTGATGGCGGCGACTCTGGCTGAAGGCACTACCGTGCTTGAAAATGCCGCACGAGAGCCTGAGGTAGTGGATTTGGCCAACTTTCTCAATAGCATGGGCGCTAAGATCAGTGGTCATGGCACTGATACCATTACTGTTGAAGGTGTCGAAAGGCTTTTGGCTACGGATTACCGTATTTTGCCGGACCGTATTGAAACGGGTACCTATCTTATTGGCGCAGCGGTGAGTGGTGGTCGGGTTAAGGTCAAGGATACTCGGCCGGAGTTGCTTGATGCGGTGCTGAGTAAATTGCAGGAAGCGGGTGCAAAAATTACCTGTGGTGACGATTGGATTGAGCTGGATATGGAAGGCCGCCGGCCGAAGGCGGTGGATATTCATACTGCGCCCTACCCGGCTTTTCCAACCGATATGCAGGCTCAGTTTACTTTGTTGAACGCTGTGGCTGAGGGCACGGGTTCGATTTCCGAAAATGTCTTCGAGAACCGTTTCATGCATGTGCAAGAGTTGGTGCGCATGGGGGCTAACATCAAGGTTGAAGGCAATACAGCCATTATCACTGGGGTAGAAAAGCTACAGGGTGCTCCGGTAATGGCTACCGATCTGCGGGCCTCAGCGAGTTTGGTGCTGGCAGGTTTGGTGGCGACGGGCGAGACGGTGGTGGACAGGATTTATCACATCGATCGTGGCTATGAATGTATTGAAGAAAAATTGCAGATGCTGGGTGCGCGGATTCGACGCACGCCGAACTGAATGAAGGACAAAAGCGTGACAAACACTTTAACCATTGCGGTTTCCAAGGGGCGTATTTTCAAAGACGCATTGCCGCTGCTGGCAGGGGCCGGTATCGTGCCTGTCGATGATCCTGAAACCAGTCGTAAGCTGATTCTCGATACCACGCGTGACGATGTGAAACTGGTGCTGATTCGTGCCTCGGATGTGCCTACCTATGTTGATTACGGCGCTGCTGATATTGGCATTGCAGGTAAAGACGTGTTGATGGAGTATGAGGGCGATGGTCTTTATGAGTTGCTGGACCTGAAAATTGCCTGTTGTAAATTGATGGTGGCTGGGCCTGAGGGATCGACTACTGATTCGGCTCGACTGCGCATCGCTACCAAATATGTCAATTCAGCCAAGCGTTATTTTGCTGATCAGGGTAAGCAGGCAGAGTTGATTAAGTTGTATGGCTCGATGGAGTTGGCGCCGCTGGTTGGTTTGGCGGATCATATTGTCGATGTAGTGGATACTGGTAACACTCTGCGAGCTAATGGCCTGGTGCCGCTGGAGCATATCGCTGATATTAGTTCGCGCCTGATTGTTAATAAAGCCTCAATGAAAATGAAGCATGCTGCTGTAAAACTGTTTGTCGACAATGTTGCTGAGGCAGTAGCGCAACGCAATCCAGAGTAAATAACTTAAAGAACAACGTGATTGGAGTAAGCTTATGACTTCCCTTGCAGTTAAACGACTTAGCACTCAGGATGACGATTTCTGGTCGGAAATGGATCAGTTACTGGCCTGGGAGAGCGTCTCGGATGATCAGGTGTCGGGTGTGGTGAAAGAGATTTTGACCAATGTCCGTCGTCGTGGTGACGAGGCTGTGGTTGATTACACCAATAAGTTTGATCGCATGTCCGTTGAATCGATGCCGGCGCTTGAAATTCCTCAAGCAGATATGAAGGCTGCGCTGGGGCGTATTCCCGACGCTGAGCGCAAGGCGCTGGAATTTTCCACTCAACGCCTGTTTGCCTATCATGAGCATCAGCGCGCCGAATCATGGTCATATACCGAGGCCGATGGCACCATGCTGGGGCAGAAGGTGACGGCCCTGGACAGGGTTGGTTTGTATGTGCCTGGCGGCAAGGCCAGCTATCCGTCGTCGGTATTGATGAATGCGGTGCCTGCCAAGGTGGCTGGTGTAAAAGAAATTATTATGGTGGTACCAACCCCGGATGGTGAATTGAGCGATATGGTGTTGGCGGCAGCGGCGATTGTCGGTGTTGATCGTGCCTTTGCCATCGGTGGCGCACAGGCGGTGGCCGCGCTAGCCTATGGCACTGAAACCGTGCCGCAGGTGGATAAGATTGTGGGGCCAGGTAATATTTATGTTGCGACTGCCAAGGGTATGGTGTTTGGCACTGTGGGTATCGATATGATAGCCGGGCCCTCCGAAATTCTGGTGGTTTGCGATGGTGACACCAACCCTGACTGGGTGGCGATGGATCTGTTTTCCCAGGCGGAACATGATGAGGATGCCCAGTCCATTTTGGTGTCGCCTGACGCCGAGTTTCTCGACAAGGTTCAAGCCAGTATCGATAAGCTGTTGCCCGAGATGGAGCGTAGCGAACTGATTCGTAAATCGCTGACTGCTCGTGGAGCCTTGATTCTCTGTCAAGATCTGGATGAGGCGGCCAAAGTGATCAATTATGTTGCGCCTGAGCATCTTGAGTTGTCTGTGGAAGACCCTGATGAGCTGCTGGAGGATATTCGCCATGCCGGTGCTGTGTTCATGGGGCGTTATACGGCGGAAGCCGTGGGTGATTATTGTGCCGGCCCAAATCATGTTTTGCCAACCTCGCGTACGGCGCGTTTTTCTTCACCGCTGGGGGTGTATGATTTTCAGAAGCGCTCTAGCCTAATTATGTGTTCAGCTGAGGGTGCGACATTTCTGGGGGGTTATGCTTCGACCTTGGCGCGGAGCGAAGGTTTGACTGCGCACGCCCGTTCAGCAGAATATCGAATCAAGAAAAATTGATAAAAGATGTATCTAATTTAAGTTTTTGCTAAAATGTCCCGATAAAGCTTGAGGCTAAATAATATGGCAGCGATGATCGTGGACAAAAGAGACGAAAAAATTATTCATCTAATCAGGCCTGACGTGCAGAAGATGCAGACCAGCCACGTGCCGCCAAGTCGGGGCATGATTAAGCTGGATGCTAGAGAAAATCCTTATACCTGGCCTGCCTATCTGCGTGGTGAATGGTTGGAGGAGATGCAGGCTGTCAGCTTGAATCGCTATCCTGATCCCGAGTCCACAGATCTCAAGGCGCGTTTGCGTCAGGTGTTTGATATTCCTCATAATATGGAGTTGATGCTGGGCAATGGGTCGGATGAATTGATTCAGATCATTAGTCTGGCCATGCGCGGTGCTGGTCGCAAGGTGCTTGCTGCTGTGCCTGCTTTTTCCCGGTTTCAGATGATTAGCGCCTATGCCGGAATGGAGTTTGTCGGTGTGCCACTGAACGAAGAGGACTTTTCACTTAATATGCCGGCGATGCTGGCGGCCGTGAAGCAACATCAGCCCATCGTAACCTACCTGGCTTCACCGAATAATCCTACTGGCAATATTTACACCCGGGATGAAATAGCTCAGTTATTGGGCGCGACTCATGGTTTGGTTGTGGTTGATGAATCATATTTTGGTTTTTCTGGCGAGAGTATGATGTCCCAGTTGGCGTGTTACGATAATTTGCTGGTGATGCGTTCCCTTTCCAAGATGGGGTTGGCTGGGCTGCGTTTGGGGTACCTTATGGGTAATCCTCGCTGGATAAATCAGATAAACAATCTGCGTCTGCCTTTTAATATTAATACGTTGACTCAATTTACTGCTGAGTTTGCGCTCAATTACTTTGATGTGTTTGAAGAGCAGATTGAGCAGGTTCGTCGTGACCGTGTTTGGGTGGCGGAAAATATTAGTCGTCTCAAAGGGGTGGAGGTATTTCCCAGTGAGGCTAACTTTATCTTGTTTCGTGTTGCCAAAGGTCGTGCCAATGCGGTCGATGCAGCGTTGAGGCAGAAGGGTATTTTGCTTAGAAACTTATCTGATGAAAGTCCTTTGCTGCGTGACTGTCTGCGTGTGACGGTTGGCAAGCCAAGTGAGAATGTTGCCTTTATCTCGGCGCTGACATCATCAGTTTAGGTCTAACTCTTCAAACTGAACCATTTTGCTAGTATCCTAAGCGTCCGAATCTAATGTGAATTTGGTAGGGCGTCGCCCTGCTGTGGAGAAAGTTTGATGGCTGAGCGTATGGCCTCGGTGGCGCGCGACACCTTAGAGACTCAGATTCAGGTCAGTATTAACTTGGATGGTGAGGGTAAAAGCAGTTTTGAAACCGGTGTTCCGTTTTTGGAGCATATGCTGGATCAGATCGCACGTCACGGGATGATCGATCTCGATATCAAGGTCAATGGTGATTTACACATCGATGCGCATCATAGTGTTGAGGATATAGGCATTACTCTCGGTCAGGCTTTTGCACAGGCGGTTGGTGATAAAAAGGGTATTACCCGCTACGGGCATGCCTATGTACCCTTGGATGAAGCTTTGTCGCGAGTTGTATTGGATTTTTCCGGCCGCCCAGGTTTAGAATTTTGTGTCGATCTTCCCCGTGCCAGTATTGGCGGTTTTGAGACTGATCTGTTCTATGAGTTTTTTCAGGGATTTGTAAATCACGCCCAGATAAGTCTGCACATCGATACCTTGCGTGGCCGCAATTCACACCACATTGCTGAGACGGTGTTTAAGGCCTTTGGTCGCGCTTTGCGCATGGCTTTGACGCCTGATCCACGTATGCAGGGCGTCATTCCTTCAACCAAAGGGGCGTTGTAAGACGTTTCTGAGTAACGCTTTCATCTAAAAAACATCATGTCTACTATCGCTGTTATTGATTATGGGATGGGCAACCTGCGTTCTGTGGCCAAGGCCCTGGAGCACGTTGCGCCTAATGTATCTGTATTGGTTACTGCTGATGCGGATGAGATTTTGTCCGCCGAGCGGGTGGTGTTTCCTGGTGTTGGTGCGCTGCGGGATTGCATGGCCGAGTTGCAGCGTTTGCAGCTTGATAGGGTGGTTAAAGAGGTAGCGGCTTCTGGTAAGCCTCTGCTGGGCATCTGTCTTGGCATGCAGGCGCTGCTTGATTCCAGTGAGGAAAATGGCGGTACGCGAGGCCTGGGGACAATTTCAGGTCAGGCTCTGCATTTCGCAGCAGGTCAGGTCGATGCCTCCAATGGTGAACCGCTAAAGGTGCCGCATATGGGCTGGAATCAGGTGCGTCAGGCTGCCCTGCATCCATTGTGGCGCGATATTGCCCAGGACAGTCGGTTTTATTTTGTTCACAGTTACTATGTCAAACCTGTGAGCCAGGTGAATAGTGCTGCGATGACCCATTATGGCCAGGATTTTACCTCGGCCTTGGTGGCGGATAATGTTTTTGCGGTGCAGTTTCATCCGGAAAAAAGTCAGCAGGCAGGTTTAACTCTGTTGCGTAATTTTGCTGAGTGGGATGGAGGCTGTTTATGATTTTAATGATACGTTTTAGGAGCGTTTCATGCTGTTAATACCTGCAATTGATTTGAAGCAAGGGAAGTGTGTCCGTTTGCGCCAGGGGCGCATGGAGGATGATACTGTTTTTTCTGATGATCCTGTCGCTGTCGCGGCGCGTTGGGTTGAGGCGGGTGCCAAGCGTTTGCATCTAGTGGATCTTGATGGCGCTTTTGCTGGTAAACCGGTCAATGCGGCTGTTGTCACTGAAATTGCTGCGGCCTTTCCTGGTCTGCCTATTCAGATTGGTGGTGGTATTCGCGATGAAGATACGATTGATACCTACCTGGCGGCAGGTGTGGCGTATGTGATTATTGGTACAAAGGCGGTTAACGCGCCCCATTTTGTGGCTGATGTTTGTGTTGAATTTCCGGGGCATATTATCGTTGGCCTGGATGCTAAAGACGGTAAGGTTGCTACTGATGGTTGGTCCAAGCTCTCCGGTCACGATGTGATTGATTTGGCTCAGCACTTTGAGCGTGATGGTGTTGAGGCAATTATTTATACTGATATTAGCCGTGATGGCATGATGCAGGGGGTAAATGTTGAGGCAACGCAAAAACTGGCTCAGTCTATTACTATCCCGGTGATTGCTTCCGGTGGTGTGACGAATATGAATGACATTACCGGGCTACAGGCGGTGCAGGACGATGGCGTTATGGGTACGATTCTGGGGCGCTCAATCTATGAAGGTAGCATTGATTTGGCCGAAGCTATTAAAGCGGTAGATGGCAACTAATGGGTCTTGCGAAACGCATTATTCCCTGTTTGGATGTTGATGCTGGGCGCGTCGTCAAAGGTGTGCAGTTTGTTGGTATCCGCGATGCGGGTGATCCAGTTGAGGTGGCCAAGCGCTATAATGAAGAAGGTGCTGACGAGTTGGTGTTTCTTGATATTACTGCCAGCCACGAGCAGCGTGACACCATGGTTCATGTAGTCGAAGAGGTGGCCTCGCAGGTCTTTATCCCTCTGACTGTGGGTGGTGGTATTCGCGAAAAGTCTGATATCCGGCGGATGTTGAATGCGGGTGCTGACAAGGTTGGGATCAATACTGCTGCGGTGACAAATCCTGAGTTTGTTCGTGAGGCGGCCGAAGCGTTTGGTTCGCAATGTATTGTGGTGGCAATTGATGCCAAGCGTGTTTCTGATTCGCCACTGAAGTGGGAGATATTTACTCATGGTGGGCGCAAGTCGACCGGGCTTGATGTAGTTGAGTGGGCAAAAAAAATGGTTGATTATGGCGCCGGCGAAATTCTGCTCACTAGCATGGATCGAGATGGGACGCGTGATGGTTTTGATTTGGCGTTGACTCGTGCGGTCAGCGAGGCGGTGTCGGTGCCGGTGATTGCTTCAGGTGGTGTGGGTAATCTGAAGCATCTGGCTGATGGTGTTGAGCAAGGCAAGGCTGATGCGGTGCTGGCAGCGAGTATTTTTCACTTTGGCGAATACACTGTTGGTCAGGCCAAGCAATGTATGGCTGAGCGCGGTATTGAGGTGCGCCTGTGAGTCAGGCCTGGCTGAATGAAATTAAGTGGACGGATGATGGTTTGGTGCCGGTCATTGCTCAGAATTCAAAGACTGGCAAGGTGATGATGTTTGCCTGGATGAGTCGTGATTCGCTGGCGGAAACGGTTGCGAGCGGCTGCGCTGTCTATTGGTCACGTTCACGACAGAAACTGTGGCGCAAGGGTGAAGTGTCAGGTCACCAGCAGGTTGTCAAAAGTATTCGTGTTGATTGTGACGCTGACGTAATTTTGTTGGAAATTGAGCAAAAGGGCGGTATTGCTTGTCACACAGGGCGTGAAAGCTGTTTTTATCGGCGTTTCCATAGGGGAGTTTGGGAAACTGTTGAGCCTGTATTGAAAGACCCGGCTGAAATTTACACCAACAGCAAGTAGGATGTGATAATGGAATCTGCTGATGTGTTGAGCAAGTTGGCTGAGGTGTTGGAGGCGCGCAAGACGGCAGAGGCGGATTCGTCTTATGTTGCTGGTCTTTATGCTAAGGGCCTAGATGCCATCCTGAAAAAGGTGGGTGAAGAGGCAACTGAGACAGTAATGGCGGCTAAAGATGGTGATAGCGAAAAAATCATCTATGAGGTTGCAGATTTATGGTTTCATACGCTGGTGCTGCTGGCGCAGCAAGGATTGTCACCTGACGATGTATTGAATGAATTGGCGCGTCGCTTTGGTCTTTCCGGTATTGAAGAAAAGGCGGCGCGGCCAGATAAATAGTTTTACGCTAATGATGATTTTTGGAGAATAGCGATGGGTTTTGGTGGAATTAGTATTTGGCAGTTGTTGATTGTCTTGGTAATTGTGCTGTTGTTGTTTGGAAGTAAAAAATTGCGTGGCCTAGGTTCTGATTTGGGTGGCGCATTAAAAGGTTTTCGCGGAGCCATGCAGGAAGGTGAGAAAAGTGAAGACAAACCAGCTGACCAGAGCAAGCTGGATAACGTTGCTGGCAACGAAGAGCGCGTGATAGATAGCGAAGTGAATAAGCAGGAAGAGAAGAAGGTTTAGCCTTTTTCTGGTCTGATATCCTATGTTTGATATAGGTTTTTTGGAAATTATGCTGGTTGGCGTGGTCGCTTTGCTAGTGGTTGGTCCAAATGAATTTCCTGGTTTGGTTCGCAATGTTGGCCGAGGTTTGGGTAAAATGCGTGGCTTTCTTAGTTCGGTCAAGTCTGATCTTGATTTTGAAATTGACAAGGCTAACGAAATTAAACAAATGGTGGAGAAGGAAGCAGAGATTGCTCGTCTTCATGAAATTATTGAACGGAATGCCGTCACTGTGCCTATTCAGGGTAAGCCGGCTGAAGAGCCCAGTGGAATTGAAAAGTTAGATGAATCCAGTCAAGCCGAGGCCGACCAAGAGCAGGCGCAGCCGCTCAGTGATCGGCGACAGACTTAATACCCGTTCTACCAAGACGCAAGAGCCGCAGCAGGGGTTGATTGGCCATCTGGTGGAGTTGCGTACGCGTTTGTTGCGTATTGTTTTCTCGATACTCGTTATATTTTTGCCGTTGGCGTTTTTTGCTAATGATCTTTACGCCATTCTGGCAATGCCACTGATGGAAATTATGCCGCAGGGTACCAGCATGATCGCCACCGAGGTGGCCTCACCTTTTCTAACACCGTTTAAATTTGCCTTAGTGTTGTCGGTATTTCTTGGTATGCCAGTAATCCTTTATCATTTCTGGACCTTTATCGCACCGGGCCTGTATGGTCATGAGCGCAAGATGATGTTGCCGTTGCTGGCTGGTAGTGTGGTGCTGTTTTATAGTGGCGTGCTGTTTGCGTATTATGTTGTTTTTCCATTGGTGTTTGCCTTTCTCTCTAGCGTTGTGCCTGAGGGTGTGGCAGTAATGACGGATATTAGTAGTTATCTCGATTTTGTTCTTAAATTATTCTTTGCTTTTGGTCTGGCTTTTGAAATACCGATCGTGACTATCGTGCTTGTATGGGCTGGGGTTGCCACGCCAGACCAATTAGTTAGCAAGCGTCCTTATGTGATTGTGACTGCCTTTGTGTTGGGGATGTTGCTTACACCGCCGGATATGATCTCTCAGACTCTGCTGGCGGTGCCTATGTGGTTATTGTTTGAGGTTGGTGTGTTGTTGTCTCGTGTAGTGGTCAAAAACAAGGCTGAGCGTGAGGCATCAGAGTTGGGCGAGTAAGGCCGCGATTATGGTTGTTGCGGCTGTGGTCGTTCGCCGATGACGGTTTTGATTTGTAGTTGTTTTTCATGGCGAACAACCTCAAGCGTTAACATTGTTCCTGGCGGGTTGTTGGCGATGGCGTCCATGAGTGAGCGACTGCTGGTGATAGTGTTGCCATTGACCAAGGTGATGATGTCGCCAGGGTGTAATCCAGAAACAGCGGCGGGCCCGCCCTGCTGAACCCCTGCGACCAATGCTCCACCTACATTGTTAAGTCCAAAAGATTCGGCTAATGTCGGGTTGAGGTCTTGGACTTCAACGCCAAGCCAGCCGCGCAGGGCACGACCATGTTCAATAATCTGTTTCATTACTCCTTTTGCCAAGCTGACCGGAATGGCAAAGCCGATTCCTTGAGATCCTCCAGAACGGGAAAAGATGGCTGTGTTAATGCCGATTAGTTGGCCAAGGCTGTTGATCAGCGCGCCGCCAGAATTGCCTGGATTTATCGCGGCGTCAGTTTGAATAAAGTTTTCAAAGGTGCTGAGGCCAAGGCGTGAGCGGCCTGTGGCGCTGACGATACCGCTGGTAACCGTTTGACCAACGCCGAAGGGGTTGCCGATGGCGAGTACTACGTCGCCAACACGCAGCGTTTTCGATTGACCAAAAATAATGCTGGGCGCATTGTTGAGGTCGATTTTTAATACAGCAAGGTCGCTTTCAGGGTCTGTGCCGACGATTGTGGCGGCAATTGATCTGCCGTCATGTAATGCTACCTCAATTTCGTCGGCATCAATGATGACGTGATTATTGGTTAGTATGAAACCTTGGTTGTTGACTATCACGCCAGAGCCGAGGCTGTTTTCTAGGCGTTTTTGAGGTGCTGGGATTTTGTCACCAAAGAAGCGGCGAAAGAAGGGGTCGTTAAAAAGAGGGTTGTTGCGCTGGGTGACGAGTTTACGGGTATAGATATTAACCACAGCAGGTGCTGCAATATCAACAGCGTTAGCGTATGACGCCATGGTTGTGATGTCTGCGTGCAGAGGTGGTGGGGCTTCAATAAACTCTACGCTTGGCCTGCCTTCAAATGTTTCAGGTTTGAAGAGAAGTAATAAAACAAAGGCGAAGGCTAGTCCTGCAGTAATTGCTTCAGTGGCAAAAGAGGCTAGGGTTCGTAACTGCATTGTGTGGGAGTTCTTAGCTTGATAGGTGGTACTAATCTTAACTTAAAGCACGAGGGAAGTGGATGGTTCTGTTAAATGAGTTGGTAGAATACTGTGATGATTTGCTGGATGTAAGTGCTTTTCATGATTATGCACCGAATGGTCTGCAGGTAGAAGGTGTTGCCGAAGTGCGAAAGATTGTTACTGGCGTTACAGCTTGTCAGGGATTAATTGATGCGGCGGTAGAGGCGAGTGCGGATGTGTTGATGGTGCATCATGGTTTTTTTTGGAAGGGTGAGTCGGCATGCATCACGGGAATTAAGAGGCGCAGAATAGCAAAGTTGATTGAAAATAATGTCAGTTTGGTAGCGTATCATTTACCATTAGATGGGCATTCAGAACTTGGTAATAATGCTCAGTTGGCAAAGCTTTTAGGAATAAAGATTAGCGGGCGTTTTGGGCCAGATAATTTGGCTATGTATGGTTGGCTGCCTAAAAAGATGACTGCGGTAGAGTTACAGGCACAACTCGGTAGTGTGCTCAACCGGCAGCCTATGCATTTGCTAGGTGAACCGGTTGATATTCAGTTTGTGGCTTGGTGTACCGGGGCCGCACAGGGATACATTGAAGCGGCTTCGCAGTTGGGAGTGCAGGCATTCATTAGTGGTGAGGTTTCAGAGCAGACAACGCATTTTGCTAGAGAGAGTGGAGTGCACTACTATGCTGCCGGGCATCATGCTACAGAGCGTTATGGAGTGAAGGCCTTAGGTGTTGCGTTGGCAAATGAGTTTTTGCTTGGGCATGAATTTATTGATATAGATAATCCGGTGTAAAAATAACCTAAATCCTAAGAGGGGCAAAAGATAAGGTTTTGTAGGGTTATTTGTTCGGTCGGGTCTGTGGTTTTATTGTTTTTAAATGAGAACTGAAAGTTGACTGTTTGGCGTTGACATTGGGTTTGAAAGTGTTCTACGATGCAGGAACGCTTGGGGAATAACTGTAAACATACCCGGGTGAAGTTTGGGGATAATAACAAAAAACATCCAGAATCACCCGTAATCACCGGATAGTGGCTGGATGTGTAAAAAAAGCATTGTTCTATGGTAGTCTGTGATTCAGAGTGGGTTGCAGTAAAAATAAAAAGTAAGATAGTGTGAGTTAGCTTTTCAAAAGTTAATTGGGGAAGATCAGTTAATAGTTATTTAATGTGAATCAGTTTTCGCGTAATTGCGTGTCTATTTTGGCGTGTGTTTGTGCGGGCGGTGGTTTTGATTGTTTCTCTTATTGTTTAAAGCCTAATGGGATCTACAACAGATCGAGGACTGAGATGTTTGTGAGTAATAAATTTCTCTCTAAAAGACGCGGTAAAGGCGTTGGTCAGGGTAAGGTCAGCCAGTGTTTGGCTATGTTTTTTTCGGTGTTGGCGAGTGTGTTTATCGTCGCGGCTGCGCAGGCAGAAGTACCAAACGCAAAACCGCCAACAGGAACACATAGCGGTGAGGACGTGCCGCAGCCGATAGAGTTTCCCCATGATATTCATGCGGATATAAATGGTATTAACTGTATGTATTGTCATACCTATGCTCGCAGAAGCAAGGTCGCGGGAATACCTCCTACCAGCAAGTGCATGGGCTGTCACTCAATAATTGCAACTGACAAGCCTCGAATTAAAAAGCTGACCGAGTATTGGGAAAATAATGAGACGATATTGTGGAACAAGGTCCATGATGTGCCCGATTTTGTACACTTTACCCATGAGAAACATTTGCAGCGTTTTGTCTTCAAAAATGAAGGGATGGACGTGGCTAATGTCTCCGAAGTGTGTGCGTTCTGCCATGGTGATGTTAAGAAGATGACAGTGGCGAAAAAAGTAAAACCATTGAATATGGGGTTCTGTGTGCGCTGTCATGAAGCGAATGACGGTCCTTCCGATTGCTGGAAGTGTCACAAGTAAATAAATGGGTGGGCTGAGATCCTGGGATCTGGCTGTCAATTTTTCAACTAATAACGGATGATTTGTTATGAGTGGTAGCGATATCAACCGCAGAGACTTTTTGAAGTTCATGGGTCTTGGTGGTGTTGGTGCGGCAACCCTGAGTGGTTGTGATATGCCGACGACCATTACTCTCGAAGAGGGTAAAGAAAAGGTGGTTGCCTATCTGGCGCCGGAAGAATATGCGATTCCTGGTATAGGTGTAACGTTTGCCTCTACTTGTAAGCAGTGCCCGTCAGGGTGTGGTGTGCATGGCCGTGTTCGTGAAGGTCGCGTGCTAAAACTTGAAGGTAATCCTGACGCCTTGAATGGCAAGGGTCTGTGCCAAATGGGTCAGGCAAGCCTGCAGGGACATTATAATCCTGATCGAATTACACAGCCGATGGCTCGTAAGGGTGGAGCGCTTGAGCCTGTGACCTGGGAAGAGGCTTGGAAGCTGATGAAAGAAAAGGCTTCTGGTGCAGCCCAGGGGCGAAGTGCCTGGTTTACAGGTACGGTTAGTGGTCATCAATCTGTTTTGCTTTCTGCTTTAAATAAAGCATGGGGAAGCAAGGATCACTATGTCTACGAGGCAATAAATAATGCGGTAGGCGAAGCGGTGAATAAGTCTGTGTTAGGTGATGCAGCACCGGCGTATCGTTTAGACAAAGCCAAAGTAGTGCTCTCATTTGGTGCTGATTTTCTTGGTACCTGGGTTTCGCCGGTTCACTTCTCGCGTGAATATAGTAAATTTCGCACAGGTGATCGTGGGGTTTTGATTCAAGTAGAGCCCAAGATGACGTTGACGGGTGGTAATGCTGATTTATGGGTGGCTGCGCGTCCTGGTACAGAAGGTGTTGTTGCCCTGGGTGTTGCGAATGTTTTGTTGAGCAAAAATCAGGTTGATGGTAAGCAATTGCCACAAGCCGCGCTGGATGTGATTTCGCAGTACGGTGTGGATAAAGTGACTGAGATTTCAGGTGTTCCTGGCGATACTTTGGTTCGCATTGCTAAGTACCTCAATGAGCGCAGTCCAAGCCTAGTGCTTTCAGGTGAGTCTGCACATGGTCATGCCAATGGCTATCAGAATGCAATGGCTGCGATGATGTTGAATGTTTTGCTTGGTAATGTTGGTGAAACGATTGAAGCGTCAAACAGTATGGCGTTTGATGAGCTGAAGGCGAAGCATGGTAATAGCAAAGCAATGCTGGATTTTGCGGCAGCTGCTGACGCTGGAAAATATGATGTGGTCTTTTTTACTGGAGCGAACCCTGTTTATACCGCGCCAGACCATTTGGCTATGGCAGAGAAGGTTGCCAAGGTGCCTTTTAAGGTGGCTTTGTCAATGTTTCCAGATGAAACTACTATGGCTGCGGATCTGGTTTTGCCGCTTTCCTCGCCTTATGAAGAATGGGGTACTTCAGTTTCTCCGTATCAACCAACAGATGCTGCGATTAGTATGTCTCAGCCGCTGATGAAGCCGTTGAGTGCTGAGACAAAAAGTTTGGGTGACATTTTATTGTCAATGCTGAAGTATCAAGGCATAAAAGACTATGAAGGTTTTGATGATTATTATGCCTACCTACGCTCTGAGTTGGATGGTTTACCTGGCTCGGTGAAAGCTGGCAAAGATGGTGATGAATTTTGGTCAGCTGCTGTTCAAAGGGGGGTTATCAAGGTGCCAACAAAGGCGGGTTCGCTGAAAGTCAACTTGGGTGATGTCAGTCCTGGCGGTCATCAGTCTGGTGGCGACTACCCAATGCATTTGATTCCATCTTCAAATCAAACTATGTATGACGGACGTAACGCAAATCTGCCATGGTTGCAGGAAGCGCCTGATCAGATCACCAAGATTTTTTGGGATTCGTGGGTTGAAATGCACCCTAAAGCGGCTGCCAAGCTTGGTGTTAAAGAAGGTGACTTTGTTCGTGTTGAGTCAGACCAGGGCGCAGTTGAGGCGCAGGTCTATATCTATAAAGGCGTGCATGTTAATGCAGTAGCGATTCCAGTGGGACGCGGTCATGAAGAGTATGGTCGCTATGCTAAGGGGAATGGTGTTAATCCACTTAAGATTCTTAGTTCGATAGTTGATGGCAAGAGTGGTGAGTTGGCTACCCATGCAACACGTGTCCGTATAAGTAAAGTGGGCCGAAGTGAAGAGCTGCCTCGTTTAGGTGGTAGTGAGGTTCAGGTAGGTCGTCGATTGGTTAACACAGTCTCGGCTGATGTGTTCAAAAGGACTGAAGGAGCTTAATTATGTCGCTTAAGAACATTCTTGAAAACTGGTCTCATTATCGTCGTGCTCATGAAGAGGGTGGTCACCACGAATATGAGCATATGTGGGGCATGGCAATTGACTTGAACAAGTGTACTGGCTGTAATGCTTGTTCTGTTGCTTGCTATGCTGAAAACAACCTGCCTACGGTTGGTAAAGATCGTATGAGAAAAGGTCAGGGCCTGCACTGGTTGCGTATGGAACGCTATTGGGATGAGCCTGACTTGGGGGGCGATGACAAGGAATACCAGGAACGAGGTGGCAGTTTCTTGCCAATGATGTGTCAGCATTGTAATGCAGCTACGTGTGAGCCTGTTTGTCCTGTCGCTGCTACATACCATACACCTGACGGTCTGAATGCTCAGGTTTACAATCGTTGCATCGGTTCACGTTATTGTTCGAATAATTGCCCGTACCGTCTGCGTTACTTTAACTTTTACTCCTACTACGAAGAGTCTTGGCCTGAACCGTTGAATATGCAGCTCAACCCGGATTTAAGTGTGCGAGATAAGGGTGTGATGGAAAAATGCACATTCTGTATTCAGCGTATTCGTACTGGTAAGGATGCGGCGCAGCGCGAAGGTCGTGAAGTGAAAGATGGTGATGTGGTGACTGCTTGTGCCCAGACCTGTCCTACAGAGGCGATTGTCTTTGGTGATTTACTTGATAAAGATGCTCAAGTCACCAAGCTTTGGAAGGCCCAGGAAGTTGAACTTGGTAGGGCTAAGCAGGACAAGTCTGACGGAGAACTACGCGGATACCGTGTCTTAGAAGGTTTGAATACAGATCCATGTGTAATGTACATGGATCGAGTTCGCGAAGCCTAGAAGACAGGATAGCCATACAAATATAAACGTGGTGTGACCTATGCAAACAAAAGATATTAATGAAAATATAGCTTGGGCAAAGATCAATGAGGATGTTCTTCGTAGTATGGAGAACCCTCGGATGGGCTATTGGGTGGCGTTGGCAGCATGTGTTGCCATGATTATGTGTGCTGTCCTCGCCGAGATCTATCAATACCAAGTAGGGATGGGGCCATCGGGCCTAAACTGGCCGCATATGTGGGATTTATATATTGCGACATTCGTATTCTGGATTGGTATGAGTCACTCTGGAACATTATTGTCTGCGATTCTACATATTATACAGGCCGATTGGCGTAAACCGATTTATCGATTTGCAGAAGCAATGACTTTATTCTCTCTGATGACTGCGGGTTTGTTTCCTATCATTCATCTGGGACGTGTCTGGAATATGTACTGGGTGCTTCCTTATGTCTCTGATCGTGGTATTTGGCCGAACTTTCGTTCACCTTTGGTTTGGGATGCCTTTGCGATTACGACTTATATGACATCATCGGCACTGTTTCTGTTTATCGGTATGATTCCTGATCTGGCGATTTGTCGAGATAATGCACGCGGTTGGCGTCAGAAACTCTATACAGTGCTGTCACTGGGCTGGCAGGGTGATGATCGTCAGTGGCGTCACTTTCGCAGAATCTATCTGATGATGGCGTGTTTTCTGATTCCATTGGCAGTGTCGGTTCACTCTATTGTATCTGCTGACTTTGCTATGTCGATTATGCCTGGCTGGCATGTAACAACCTTTCCGCCATATTTTGTGGCTGGAGCTTTGTATTCTGGTTGTGCGGCAATTATTACTCTGTTCATCCTGTTGCGTTATTTCTTCCGCTTCGATGAGTACATGACAATTCCAATTATGGAAAAAACTTGTAAGTTGACGTTTGCAATCGCAATGGTGTGGACGTACTTGAATCTGATCGAGTTTGCTGCGACATGGTATGGCCACGACCCGGTTGCTAAAGAGTTGCTAATTCAGAAATTTATAGGGCCGCACGCACCATTCTTCTGGACAATGCTGTTCTGTGGATCGGTTTTGCCATTTACCTTGGCCTTTGAAAAATTGCGCAGGCATATGCCGACAATGTTTGTTGTCTCACTATTCCTGAACCTGGGAATGTGGCTTGAACGCTGGATGATCGTGACCCCGACTCTGTCGTTCTCTCATCAGCCATTTGCTTGGGATATTATGTGGCCAAGCATGGTTCAGTGGGCAATTGTATTTGGTAGCTTTGGTTGGTTCGGGATGTTGTTCTTGATTTTTGTTAAGGTCTTTCCATCAGTGTCTATGTACGAAGTCAAGGAAATGGTATTTCACCGCCGTCATTACCATAGTGATGAGCTTGAAAGTAAGTTTCATCGTCGTGCGGGTGACCGTCAGTCGGATGCTGATCCGAGCAGGGAAGGAGCATAAATATGAAACGCTATTATGTAATGGGTTTGTTCAGTAACTTTGAGGAAGCGTTTTCGACGATTTCAGAGATTCGTCAGCATGCGATCCCTGGCGTTACTGTGGATGATGTGACGTTAAAGTCACCAATTGAGCATCCTGAGATTGAAGAGATCCTGGGGGATCGAGGCTCGCCAGTGCCAAAGTTCTCGCTGTTTGGTGCAATATTTGGGGCTATTTTTGGTTTTTTATTTCTAGCCTCAGCACAGGCTAATTTTTTAACACAGCCACAGGGGGGTAAAGCTATTATTACGTTGCCATCCAATATCGTGCTGAGTTACGAAATGTTGATTCTGTTTGGTGTTCTATCTACCGTGATCGGCTTTATGATTAATGCACGACTAATGACTAAACGTCATCCGCTTTATTCAGAAAAGGTGAGTCTCGATCAGGTTGGTGTAATGCTAGAGCTTGATGAAAAGAATGTTGATTCACTCAAAGAACTTTTCAAAAAGCATAAGGTTCTGGAAATTCGTGAAGAGGTATCCCAATGAGGATTAAGTCAGTAATTGCAGCGTCAATGATGATGCCTGCGGTAGCTATGGCTTGGCCATGGTCAACCGACATGATGAATCAGCCTAGCATCAAACCACAGGAGGGCGCGATGTTGGACTTTCCTGAGCGCTCGATTCCTGTTGGGGGAATGCCAACCCAGGTTGCTGATCGTGAGGCTTCAAGAGATATTACTAACCCAGTCGAAGCGACTGCGAAATCTATTGATACTGGACGGGTGTTGTTCAAGATATATTGCGCAGCTTGCCATGGTCAGACCGGAGCTGCTGATTCACCTGTGAGTGGAAAGATTGGTGCGATTGCTCTGAATGATGACTATGTTCAGGGTAGCCTGTCAGAGGGCTGGCTTTGGGGAACGATTACCTTTGGAAGTTATGTGATGCCTGCCTATGGTGTGCCACAAGGTAAGCGTGGCTCTAATGACTTGAATGTCGAAGAACGTTGGCATGTGGTGAACTACATTAAGCACGGTCTTGTAAAAGACGCCGCTGCAGCAGCAACTAAAACTGCTGCTAAGTAATTCAGACAAATAAACTAAATTTAAGTTAGAAAGCAGGGGCTAGCATGGAAAATTTCGGTTTCTGGTCAGTTGTAATTACAAATTTTGAGATTGTACTCTACTTGGCATTAGGTGGGGTTACATTGTCATCAGTGTTGCATTTGGTTAATGGTAAGTGGCGATTTCAAATACGCGGTCTGGCTTGTTCGCTGGCTGTATTGTTTCCTATAGCGTTTATATTGCTATTGATTATATTGGTGGCTGGCGAGTCCGCTTTCCCGTGGTTAGCGCATGCGCATGATGAAGGGAATCACTTACCCGGCTGGCATAACTATACTTTCTTGGTGGCCAGAAATATTATTGGTTTCTTGGTTATAACAGGTCTTTACTTGTTGTTTATAAAATGGCAACACGATGCAACGGTTGATAACTCACCCGCTATACAGCGTCGATTTCGTAACATTGCTCTATTAATCCCGTTCTTTTATTTTAGCTATGGTTCGATGGTTGCCTGGGATTTTGAGATGACAATGCAGGCTGGCTGGCATAGCGCAAGCTACGGGGCATATAATTTTCAAAGTAATTTCCATATGTTTTTGGGATTCTTTACAGTCTTTCTGTTTTTCCTGAATCGTTCAGGTAAGCTGGTTAGGCAGTTTGAAGATTATATTTTCAATTTCATGGCCCAGTTCATGCTTGCGATGACGATCTTGTGGACATACCTCTATTTCACACAGTACCTGATTATGTGGTATGGCCGCTTGCCAGAAGAAATGGGACGTTACGATGCGATGATGACTCAGATGAGTGGGCTTTGGTGGCTGTTCCTGGTGCTCAAGTTTGTGATCCCATTTTGTACGCTGGCAATTACGCCTAATCGACACAATCCAGTTGTTATTGTGATGGTGGCCTGCAGTATTGTGCTTGGGACATGGATTGAACGCTATACTTGGATCTCTGGTTCAGTGGCTAATGAGTATACTCATACACCAATGTCTTCGATCAGTGATATTGTGGTTACAGCTGTTGTGATTGCTGTCTGTTGGTTTGCTGTTAAGTGGAGCCTGACACGTTATGGGCTGATTCGAAACGACTGAGCTTGATTTATGTGGTTATGAAAAGGCGGATATTTGTCCGCCTTTTTGTTTTATTGGGCTGTGTCAATCATGATGCCTTTTGCGTGCCGCTCAAGCCAGCCAGTAATGCGCTTGGTTAATAGCCTTGTAGTACCGCTAAAGTCATGGCTTGCACCCTTGATGACTATTTGTCTATATGAGATGTAACCTTGGAATTTTTGTGCTGAGCTCACGGCAATCGCGGAGCGCTTATATGAACCTATTTGTTTGGAGGATGTAACAGCGTTACTTGATATTCTGGCGGCTAAAGCGCGTGACCTTGCAGTGTTTGTGATATGGTCGAGATCGTTGCTGCCGAAGATATCCAAGATTGGAACCGTTATTTTTTCTAGTTGTTGAGATATGGATTCAGGCTTTTCGTTTTGATCAAGAATTCCCAGGCTAATTGCAATGAATGCTTGTATAGGTGCATCGTGCTGAGCTGAAAGATAGGCAGTTGCAGCCATTGCGCCTGTGCCATGTCCCAATAAAACAATGTTATTTATACCATTGCTTTGTAAATAGTTTGCAGCGCTGTTGATGCGCTGGTTAATAATTGATTGTTTGTTGCTGTAATCGGTGATTGATGCCAGATAAGGTAGTTGAACGCTAATTGTGGCCCAGCCGTGCATGGGAAGGTTGCTTCTAAGTGGGCGGATGATCTCCGGTTTGTCTGGGTGGCTGTCGGCGTCATGAAGAATGATCACCGCACCCTTAGGCTGTCCACTTTGATCTACATCATAAACAGCAAAAAACTTTGCAGTATTATCGTTTAACCATTCAGGCTTACCGCTTAACAATCCCTTTTCTAGTGACTGTGACATTTCAATTCTGAAACTGCCATTATCAGTTTCAGCTGATGTAAGACATGGAAATGCTATCAAACAAGTTGTAAATGCTAATATTATACATGCTTTAAGGTTGTTATCCTTTTTAAAACATGGGGTTAGCTGGTTTTGATTGGGGTGTGTGCAGTTGATGTTAAGGTTCATGGGCTTTAGGGTGGGCATTTTTCCAGTATTTCATAGAGTTAATCGCGTGAAAAAAGTACTCCAATCAGTTAAAGTTAGCGGCTGTTTGCCCTTGGGCTTTAAAATATCTATTGAGTTAAAATAAATTAAGAGGCTTTGCTATGTCAGATTTTAAGATTGCACCATCTATCTTGTCGGCTGATTTTGCCCGTTTGGGTGAAGAAGTTGATAATGTTCTGAAATCTGGAGCTGACATTGTTCATTTCGATGTAATGGATAACCATTATGTGCCGAATCTGACCATTGGGCCGTTGGTGTGCGAAGCCTTGCGTAAACATGGCGTCACTGCTGATATTGATGTTCATCTAATGGTAAAACCAGTTGATCGAATTATTCCTGATTTTGCTAAAGCTGGTGCGAGCTATATTACTTTTCACCCTGAAGCGTCAGGACATGTTGATCGCACCTTGCAATTGATAAAGGCGGAAGGATGTAAATCAGGTCTGGTTTTTAATCCGGCGACTTCTCTTGATGTTTTGAAGTATGTAATAGATAAAGTTGATATCGTACTACTGATGTCGGTTAACCCTGGTTTCGGTGGGCAGAGCTTTATTCCGGCGACACTGGATAAGTTACGCGAAGCGCGTAAAATTATTGACGAATCTGGCCGTGATATTCGACTAGAAATAGATGGTGGTGTAAAGATCGATAACATTCGTGAAATTGCAGAAGCGGGTGCAGATATGTTCGTTGCCGGATCTGCTGTGTTTGGTGCAGCTAAGGATAGCGATCCTAGTAAATATGATAGCGTTATCGCTGCCATGCGTAACGAACTAGCCAAGGCAAAATGAGTAATGAGCATTCGTAAGCCAAAGTTAGTTTTGATCGATTTGGATGGCACGCTAGTAGATAGTGTGCCGGATCTAGCCTATTGCATTGATGAAATGATGAAGGCGCTGGGCAAGCCTGTTTGGGGTGTCGATAAAGTGCGGACCTGGGTAGGCAACGGTGTTGATCGTCTAGTGATGCGAGCGATTACAGACACCCTGTGGGATGACCCAGCTGACGAGGCTTTTGCTGAGGCACAACCAATATTTATGAAATTGTATGCAGATAATACTAGTGGTCGTAGCCGGCTGTATGATGGTGTAGTTGAAGGTCTCGAATATCTTAAAGGTGCTGGTTTCAAGGTCGGCTGTGTTACAAATAAGGCTGAGGCGTTTACGGTTCCGTTATTGAAAGACATGGGTGTCTTTGACAGTTTTGATATTGTTGTCAGTGGTGATACAACGGCGAAGAAAAAACCTGACCCGATGCCATTGCTTTACGCCGCAGAAAAGCTAGCAGAGTTGCCTGATGATTGCCTGATGATTGGTGATTCAATGCATGACGTTAAGGCAGCACGCAACGCTGGTTTTCAGGTTGTTTGTGTACCTTACGGCTATAATCATGGCCACGATATTCGAGATGCGGAACCGGACGTAGTGATCGACTCATTGGCAGAGTTGAAGAATCTTCTTTAATGTTTTTTTATGAATATTGCCCATCAAAAACAAACCATGACGAAGCCCGTAGGTAAGCGATGGTGAAGCCGCGCTAATCCCGGGGTTTGCTCTATTTTGTATTTGAAAGGTAGTGATAATGACACGTGAAGAATTTGACGCCCTTGCTGCAGAGGGTTACAACCGCATCCCGATGATGAGAGAAGTACTGGCCGATCTCGATACGCCTTTAAGTACCTATCTCAAATTGGCCAATGGCCCATATTCCTATTTGTTTGAGTCTGTTGAAGGTGGTGAAAAATGGGGGCGCTACTCCATTATCGGCCTGCCTTGCCGGACAATATTGCGTGTTCATGGCCATAATATGACTGTGGAGCATGAAGGAAAGGAGCTGGGAACGACCATTGTTGCCGATCCATTGACGGCCATTGAGGCCTTTCGTGAGCAATTCAAAGTGCCAGAGGTTGAAGGCTTGCCGCTATTTACCGGTGGCTTGGTTGGGTACTTTGGTTACGATACGGTGCGTTATATTGAGCCACGGCTTGATGGTAAGGCCAATAAAGATGAATTGGGTATGCCGGACATACTACTGATGGTGTCTGATGAAGTGGTTGTGTTTGATAACTTGCTTGGTCGTCTTTATGTTGTTGTGCATGTTGATCCAGCGGTGGCTGGCGCATACAAGCAAGGCCAAAAACGCCTGGATGATCTAGTTGATCGGTTACGAAAGCAACCTTTGCCAGCGGCTATGAGCAAGCGTGGTCGCAAGGTTAAAGAAAGTGATTTCAGGTCTGGCTTTAAGCGCGAAAAATTTGAGGCAGCGGTCAATAAAATCAAGGATTACATTCTTGAGGGAGACTGTATGCAGGTAGTGTTATCGCAGAGACTTTCAATTCCGTATAAAGCTGAATCACTTGATTTATATCGTGCCCTGCGCAGCCTGAATCCGTCACCTTATATGTTTTATCTCAATTTGGATGGTTTTCAGGTAGCAGGTTCATCCCCGGAAATTCTCGCTCGCCTGGAAGATGGTGAGGTGACTGTTCGGCCGATTGCGGGCACGCGCCCGCGTGGCAAAACAGCAGCAGAAGATTTAGCCTTGGAAAAAGAGTTGTTGTCAGATCCCAAAGAACTGGCTGAACACTTGATGCTGATCGATCTGGGGCGTAATGATGTCGGTCGCGTCGCTGAGACAGGTACGGTTAAGGTTACCGACAAGATGGCGGTTGAACGTTATTCTCATGTGATGCATATTGTTTCCAATGTCACGGGTAAACTAAAGTCGGGTTTGAATGCCATCGATGTGTTGCGGGCTACTTTTCCTGCCGGCACACTTTCTGGCGCGCCCAAAATTCGCGCTATGGAAATTATCGACGAGCTGGAACCGGTTAAACGTGGTATCTATGGCGGTGCAATTGGATATATCGGTTGGAACGGTAACATGGACACTGCGATTGCCATTCGTACCGCTGTTATAAAAGATGGCAAGTTACATATTCAGGCTGGGGCAGGCGTTGTGGCAGACTCAGTGCCAAGAAATGAATGGGATGAAACCATGAACAAAGGCCGCGCTATCTTTCGTGCTGTGGCCATGGCGGAGGCAGGCTTGAAATAAATTTGCTGTTTACGGCAGCGTTTGTCTGCTGGTTTAGGCGCATTTATAAAGGCGGGCACTCTTCAGGGGGTGTCCGCCTTTTTGTTGTACTTAATATCGAGCTTTTATCTGTCAGGTTAATTTTGTGACTTGTTCAGAACGGTTTCTACATGTTTTGCCCAAAGTTGTATTTCTCGATACTATCAGCAAGTAGGCGTTTCTTTTATAACCTTTGGTTAAGACCTGGGTACAACGAATGAATTCACGGTGACTATGACAAGGTTAATATTGAAGGTGCTCTGCAGTGTTGTTGCAATGGCATTGCTTGTTGGTTGTTCTTGGTTGAAGGATAAGCCCGAGGATGAAAAACCAGTGTCTGAAATTGCTGAACTTTGTGCGCCAAAACCGGGGTCGCCATTTGCTTATCGTAAAAAGATAGCGGTTCTTGCCGCTGATATGTCTAGCTCACTTGATGCCCGTGATCTACCTGGTCTGGATGTTGCCTGGTCCGAAGCCTTGCAGCAGCGCTTGAGAGACAACGGCCGTCTTCAGGTGGTTGATGCCAGTGACCAGCACTTGCATGTGGGTGAGCGTCAGCGTGATTGGATTATGGATCTGGCCAGACGGTTGGGTGTACAGTTTGTAATGGTTGCACGCCTTAATAGTTTGCACGTGAGCCGTAGTCAATTTGGTATTGCTGAATACGCTGTTCGCTTGCCCAAAGTGCAGCGTCAGATTGATGCTGAGTTGATGATCTTTGATGGTTATTCTGGTGCACAACTGGCGAGGTCGGCTCATAGTGCTCACCTGGAAGGTTCTGAGCGTGAAGTTGTCAATTTAGAGCAGCGGCCAGTGCTGGGGGGCAGTTTTCTTGAGACTCCGGTAGGCGAGGCGATGGCTTCTGTGCTGGATGCTCAGGTTGAAGAGGGGCAGGATAGCCTGGCTTGTTTGCCGTTGATGGCTCGGGTCGTTAAGGTGGTTGGACGGAATGTCTATCTTGCGGTGAATGGTGCGTCATTGGTTCGTCCTGGGGATGTCTTGCAGATGTTTCGTCGCAGTGGGGTTGTTGAGGCGCGTTTGGGAGCCGTCGAGATTATAAGGGTTTTTCCCGAATCGGTTATTGCCGTCTACCGGGGCGAGGACGATGTGCCACGTTTTACCGAAGGCATGTATGTCCGGGCATGGTAGTGCCAAATATTTTTTGTGCAAATATAAATGGGATTCCAGCTGAGTATCTTAACGAGATGATGAGGAGAGGTTATGCATTGTAAGTCCAAATTCCAATGGTTGATGGCGGTGACGGTTCTAATGTTGTCAACAGTATCAGCGCAAGCAGATGTTTTGGTGAGTCCGTTACGTGTCCATCTGGATGAAAAAAATCAAACCGCTGCGGTGATTGTGCGCAACCCCAGTGACGGCCCTCGAACCTATCGTCTGGAATGGATAGAGCAACGCATGACTGAAGGGGGAACCTATATTAAATATAAAGAAGGCGAGGAGGTTCAGCACCGACCCGCAAGTCCATATTTACGGGTATCTCCCCGGCAGGTGACGGTGCCCGCCGGATCAAACCAGAGTGTGCGCGTCAATTACCGTCCGGTAAACAATATGCTGCCGGGTGAATATCGTTCGCACTTACTCTTTAGTGTGGTTCCAGATCTTTCAGAACCGTTTAGCGTTCAAAAGATCGATAAAGGTGATGGCATAACGCTTGAACTGAGCATGCAATTGTCCATCGCCATTCCTGTGGTGGTGACTCATCAGTTGACTGAAGTGCCACAAGTCACAATTGCAGAAGTCGAACCACTGCCTGCAACGGCCTTGGGGCAAAGCGCCCAACTGGCGGTTCTTATTCAGCGCAGCGGTATGGGCGGCAGCATTGGCCGGGTTGTGGTTGATATGCAAGTTGATTCAGAAGCACCCGTTGAGCGGATAGGGCTGGCTGATAATATTAGTGTTTATGCAGAGATGGATCAGCGGCGGCTTGTGTTGAAGTTACGTGACCAACAAATCCCTCCAGGGGCCTGGTTGCGTGTGGCCTATGAGGGCACAGCAGAATATAAGGGGGTGCTCTGGGCAGAGCAGGTGTTTCAAACTCGCTGAATAGCGGCTTTTGATGCTCGAGTGGTTTGTTTTTTGCCGGGTTTTGAACAGTTGTCGGGCTTTAACTGTATTCAGACTATTTAGTGTTAAGAGGGGATTAAAGATAATCAGGGCTGTGTAAATATTGTCTAAAGGTTTTTTTTGGTAGGGCGATACATTCAGTGGGAGCGGTAAATTCATGTGTATGAATATCTGCTAAATACAAAAAGAATACTTGGAGTACTTGGTTATGAAATTGAATAATTCTAAAAATGTTGTTGGTTTAGGTGCAGTCGCTTTGATCTCTATGGCCATGAGTGGCCCTGCCTCTGCGGTTGATTTCACTGCGTCTGCAACGGTTCAAAATGCCCTGACAATTACCAATACAGCGGATATGAATTTGGGTACGGTGTTTGCTACAAAAGCGATGGCTGGAAAATACTCTTATATGACACTGGCCGCTGATGGCACTATGGGGTCTTCAGCGGGTTCTGCATCGGTTACGTTATTGGGCTTGGGCGGGCAGTCTGCCGCGACGGGCACGGTAGCGGTGGGTACTACAACACCGTTTACACTAACCCTGCCGGCTGCCGAACTGACGACTGCTGGCAATGTAGAGGGTACTGGTGAGGTTGCTGCTGCAATTACTGCGCTCAAGGCTTTAACGGATCAGGTTGAGGTTAGGATTACTGACCCCGCTACAGCGCGCTTCCAGCTGGTTAATTTTACTGTGGGTGCAGTGACATCGGGTACTGCGGCGACTGATTGTGCTGCTGCTATTACGGGTACGGCAACACCTGTCTGTACTCTCACCCCTGACTTTGGTGCAACTTCGGTGGGCTTTGGCATTGGTGCAACCATTGTGACGGATGTTAATAGTTCGGGCGCAGGTGATCGCGATGCCTACCAAGCGGCAGCATACTCGGGTACCTTTACGGTAACTGCCAGTTACTAATATCTAACGATTGCTAAGCAGCTTGATGCGGCAGAGGCCTTTGGGCCTCTGCCGTTTTTCGTTTTGGGTGTTGATGTTGTGGCTTTTCGGTTGAATACGTTATATGTTCTTGACGAGGTTTTGGGCTTCAAAAAATGAATGAGTTAAGCTGACTGTGCATATTGATTTGAGTGGCGATATTCGATGAGGAGAGGATGGGTGT
The DNA here is from genome assembly GCA_024277755.1 of Gammaproteobacteria bacterium. Classification (GTDB taxonomy): domain Bacteria; phylum Pseudomonadota; class Gammaproteobacteria; order Tenderiales; family Tenderiaceae; genus Tenderia. Next base: position 33,647 of record JAJRUN010000141.1, read on the forward strand.
CCAGGTGTTTTCTGACAGGTTTGGAGTTGAACACTGGCCGGCTCTGGAAGCAGGGTCTTGTAGCGGCTGTGTTGTTGTGTGGTTCATCCTGGTTAGCTGCCGCGCCTGCTGTGACGGTTGATGTGCCGCTTGAATTCGGCCTGCTGGCAGTCAAGTCCAATATTTCCAGCTCGACATTACAGGTCGCTCCGTCAGGCGCTATCAGCTTTTCTGGCGATATCCTTGCGATTGGTGGAGCCTTTAGGGGCGAATATCGCGTGACGGGCTTTCCGCCCAATACACCGCTCGAGGTGACTGTGGATGATGCCTCTTTGAGTGCGGGCGGTGGCGGGCTGCCTGAACTACTGACGGTGACGGATTATGACAGCCCGTCAGTGGTTACGGATGCCCTGGGTGAGGCGCTGGTTCTGCTGGGTGCAAGCCTGAAGACTAATGCCAGTGGCGTGATGTATGTTGATGCGCCTTATAGTGGTCTGGCTTTGATGCGGATTCGTTATTGGTCGGCGCCTGATTCGAATTATTTGACCCATAACGAGTCGGTGAGTTTTGCTGCGGAGTTACAGTCTACGATCAATCTGGTCGAAAATCAGGCGCTGGCGTTTGGTACTGTTGCTGCCTATACCGACCCTGCGTTCAAGGCGTCTTTGACGCTTGCGACAAACGGCAGCGTTAATGTTGCTAGTGCCGGCAGTGCCCGGATTACCTCGCTTGGTGGCGCCAAGGTGGCAGTGATTCAAGTGGCTGGGGGGGCGCCATACGCGACCGTGACAATCACTCCTGAGGCGGGCAGTGTTTTTCTTGCTCATACTACGCTGGGCACGGCCGCCGCACGTTTTATTGCTAAAAGCTTTATTACCAATCCGTCGGGAACGGGGGTTTTGGATTCTTCTGGTAACCTGGATATTCTGCTGGGGGCGACGCTGGAGACAGAAGTGACCACCAAGACCTATGTCGAAGGAAATTACAGCGGCGTCTATAGTTTGATTGTCAGCTACTAAACGTTTTTTGTTCTGATGCAGTTGCCTGTGTGTCTGAAGAGCAATTCAAAAAAAGGCCCGCCTAGCTAGATAGATAGTAGTAGCACATTGATTGTCGCTTGGGATCCAGCGTTGCACTGTTGTTGCCATAGCAATGCGCGGCGATTTGCAGTGGTACTCCTACGCTGGGTGCGGAAGAAGAAGGGGCAAATGTATAGCGGCTTCCTGCCTTCTGAAATTGTTGACCTCGTTCTGCAAAAGCGCTGGGAATAATGCTGGCCCGAGCGTAACTGGCTTGGGCCAGTTGTTGTTCGGTGCTTTTGTGCATGGTTTCTTTGCCGAAATAATAACCGATAACACTGCCGGCAACGACACCCACTGGATGTGCGGTGAGTGCGCCGCCAATAATGGTGCCAGTGAGAGAACCCACTCTGTGGGGGTCGGAGAGGAAGTTACGAATGCCGTTTGAGCTGTTCTCTTCGGCGTATGCAGTCGTGCCCGCCAGGCAAAGCGTGATGGCGATTAGCTGGTGTTTGTAGTGTGTTTTTGCTGGTCTGCTTTTCATTGTCCATCCCTGCCCTATGCGGGTTTTCTGTTTGCAATCCTCGGCCTTTGCTATTCTTTCCCGGGGTGTCAGATGTTACACCCTATGGCATTGTTCGGCAGATAACAGGATATCTTTAGCGTTATTTTAAATTTTTTATTCCGGGACTGCGATGCAGCTTTGGCCGCGTTGCTTGAGTTGGCGGCAAAGTGTTTTTGCCTGAGCCTCTGATAGGTTGCCTGAGGCGCGGATGCGAAAAAAGACGCCTCTGCTGCCCAGGTCGCTGCGCGTGGCCAGGAGTTGCAGGTTTTGTAGTAGGTTGGCGTGACGCTGCAGAAGTTGATGTATGGCTGACTCAGCCCTGATTTTCTCCTTGTATGCGCCGAGCTGCAGGGCGTAAGGGTTGGCGATTGAGGGCGCGAGCGTGTTTTTAATCTCTGCTGGGTTAGGCTGTTTGATTGTTGGTTGAATCGTTTTGCTCTTTTGGATAGGCGAGACGCGCAAAGGTGCGCCTTTGGCAAAACCAGAGGTGGTCTTTTTTGTTTTGAGAGCGCTGACAACAAGTGTGATGCCGAGTTGATTGGGATTGTATTTTTTCAGCTGAAACTTAGGTGCGGGTTGTAAGAGTTTGTTCTGATATTTTTTGTTTAGTGTCAGTGTGTATCTGCCATATGGGACACGATCAAATAGAAAGAAGCCATCATGACCGCTGATTCTGAAGTCGCTGACTTCATTGCGTGCGTTACGCAGCTCTATCATGACACCGGGTAGAGGCAGTTGTTTGTTGTCACGAAGTTGATAGAGGGTGCCATCAACTTCGCCGGTGGTGACCACAGGAAAGTCAATGGTTACCCATTGGGCTGGGCGCAGTTGTACTGAGTTGCCTGGCTGAGTCGCATCCATGTCGATGCCGGGGAGGCTGTTATGATCAAGGCGTATGTCGGTTGCCTTGTTTGGCGAGAGTCCTGTCAGGTAAGCGGTGCCGTCTGCGTTGGTCTCGCTGTGGCGAAATGCCTGGGGGGCATAGATGTCTACATTGGCCAGTGGGGTATCCCGATTGCTAAATTGGCCGTTGTTATCGTTATCAAGGAAGACTCGACTTACCACGCCACCGTTATTGGCCATGGGGTTGCCGCTGACCAGAATCCCCAGGCGATCCGGCTTGGGGGACAGAGATAAGGCGGCAAAAATAAAGCCGCTAAAGCGTTCTTCAGAGTCGTAAGTCAGTCTGGGGCTTAGATTGACGTATTTAAGCCTCCAGTTCAGGCTTGCCGTCATGCGGGAAAGCTTGTTGGTGGGGGTGTGGTCAAAGCTGAAGGCCATGCCCATATCGCTGGCGATGCGCAGATCGGTTCTGAGTTGGTAGAATAAAGGCTCACTCTCGGGTTGTATCTGATAATCGATGTTGCCACGCAGCGTCAGAGGGGCATATTTGCTACTGAAATACAGGTTGCCAGTGAGAGTCCCTGGCAGGCTGTTTGTGCTGTAGTCCTGGTAGTTCAATGTGTTGCCTATGCGCGTGCCTTTTATCTTCTGGCTCAGGTCAAGGGAATAGATGGTTGTTGTGCTTTGATTAAGGTTGCTGTGGCTGGCAGAAAACCGGGTTGAAATACCTTCAGGTGTGCCGGTTAGCACAATGCTGCTACGGCTTTCAATGCGGAGATCAGAACTCGCATCTGTCTCGAGGACTGATGTGGCATATCGAGTGTGGTTAAGCTGGGCGTTAAAACCGAGGAAACGTATGTTAGCTGGGATATCAACCGAACCATCCCAGATGGTGCCGCCTAACGGGTCGTTGGTGGCAGACAGACTCATGTACAGGCTGCGCCAGCCTGTACGAAAACTCAGGCTGGCATAGTTCAGGCGTTCACTATTTTCGACAACGCTGTTCAAGCCAGCACCAACGGACAGGTTGGATAACAGTCCATAATCAAGCTTTGCCGTGTAGCGATCAGTGCCAATATCGGTCATGCCGGCAACCTGTACAAGGTCTTGCTCTGAATCGTAGACCTTTTTGCCTTTGTTGGAGGCGGAGAGTTGATAGCTAAGACTGTTTTTGCGTATTGACTGGGCGCCGGAATAACGAGTAATCGTTTTACTGTATTGTTCGCCGGCGGGGCCGTAGAAAATCAGCTCAAAGATGTTGCTGCCGCTATAAAGTTCCAGGTCGCGAAAATCATAACGCCCTTCTGGGCCGATGATCTGGTAGTCGATGCGTATGCCATTTTGTAACAGCTCTATTTCCCAGCCTTCAAGTACGTCACCACTGATTTGGGTTCTGTTGCCGTTTAGATCGTATGGGTCTGAACCGCCAAAGGCGGCACCTCTAATGAGTAGTCCTTGCTCTAAGTTGTTTTGTGGCGTGCCTCTAATAGCTAAAGGTGTGATGTCACCAATCTCTATCAGGTTGATGCCTGCCGGGGTGTAGGGCGGGCGGCGAGACAGGGTAATGCGGGCGTTGGTGAGAGAGTCAGAGTCATTACCGCTCAGATAGATTGACGAGGTCATAAAGGCGAGATCACCGCGGATTAGGCTGGAATGGGTCAGGTTGGTTTGTGTTTTAGATATGTTGGGGTCGCGCTGAATGCTGTATCCAAATGACAGGTCGGCAGAGTGAGGGCCGATCAATCGATAGGGGGCCTTTATTCGAGGTAGTGACGGAGCGGCCAAAATAAAGCGTTGACCTGCGAATTGGCGGCGCTGTGCACGAAGTTGGGTTGGCAACTGTTCCCGTGCTTCAATTTTAATGCTCATGGTTGGAATGTCTGCGCTTAAATCGACAGGGAACCAACGTGAGAATGTGTCGAGGGGAACGTAGATTGCATACTCATATGCGATAGCGTCCGTCGGGCTTAGTGTTTGCTTTTCCCCTTCTATGGTGACGGTGGCTGAACCTATATCCAGTTCAAAGCGTCGGTCCTTGCTGATAAACCAGCCTTCCGCAGTGCCTTCGTTAGCGTCAACGCTGATGGGAAACTCCAGGGCTGCGCTGGCCTCGGCAAGCGATACGACAATAGTGTTTTTATAAGCGTAGGCGGTGACGGATTGAGCCAGGGTGTCACGTCCAAGGGTAAAGTCGAGTAACAGCAGATCAAATTCACTGAACTCTTCTGCCTGGGCGGCAGGCTGTGTCAATAATAGGCCTAGCGCCAGTAAAGCGACGAAAGCGTGGGCGATTAAGCGCTTGGGGCGATGGCTCAATAGCAACGGTTTATCTCATTGTTATTATTGGTTCAGCAATGCGTTGGCAACGGTTGGCTCTGGATAAAGCGTTTCACAGATTCAGCTGCCTAGGCCCGTATGTCCATGAGTTATTGATGATTTAATGGACTGGCAAGAAGTGTAGCACAGCCTTTTTTTATTCGGGTAGCTGTTGAGTCGGTGTGGATAATGAAGGGATTTAAGCCATGCTGGCACCTGTCTGCCAGGGGTGAATAAAGGGCTTTCCGTGCTAGAATGCGCGCTATTCTTATTGGCTTGTTTAGGCTTGGCCCTGAAAATATTTGGATTGATGAAACATGTTGTTGATGATCGATAATTACGACTCATTCACCTACAATCTGGTGCAGTACTTTGGTGAGTTGGGTGCAGAGGTGCAGGTTTATCGCAATGACCAGATTGGCATTGAGCAGATAGAGGCGCTGGTACCACAACAGTTGGTTATTTCACCCGGGCCATGCACGCCCAACGAGGCTGGAATCTCGATTGATGCGATTAACCATTTTGCCGGCAAGCTGCCTATTCTTGGCGTTTGTCTGGGTCACCAGAGCATTGCCCAGGCCTTTGGTGGCAAGATTGTTCATGCCAAACAAGTCATGCATGGCAAGACCTCGATGGCGAAGCACAACAATACCGGTGTCTTTAAAGGCCTGAGTAATCCGTTTGAGGTCACCCGTTACCACTCATTAGTGATTGAACAAGAGTCCCTGCCTGATTGCCTCGATATCACCGCCTGGACAGAAACTGCCGAAGGCGGGATCGGTGAAATCATGGGCGTGCGTCACAAAGAGCTGGCGATCGAAGGTGTGCAGTTTCACCCTGAGTCTATCCTGACCCAGCATGGTCATGACATGTTGAAAAACTTTCTCGAACAAAAGGTCTGAAGGAGTAAGCCCATGGATATGCAAGCGGCAATTCGTGCAGTGACTGATGGCAAAGATTTAACTGCCGATGAAATGAGCTCGGTGATGCGCCTGATGATGACTGGTGCAGCGACACAGGCTCAGATTGGTGGTTTTCTGATCGGCCTGCGTATGAAAGGGGAAACGGTGGACGAAATTACCGCTGCTGCTCAGGTGATGCGGGCACTGGCCACGCCGGTCAATGTTGTTGCTGATCACGTGGTTGATACTTGCGGCACGGGTGGTGATGCATCGGGTGCTTTTAATATCTCTACGGCTTCAGCTTTTGTTGTGGCCGCCGCCGGTGCCAAGGTGGCCAAACATGGAAACCGTTCTATTTCCAGTAAATCAGGCAGTGCCGATGTGCTTGAGGCCGCTGGCGTTAGCCTTGATCTGAATGCTGATCAGGTCGCCCGTTGTGTGGATGAAGTGGGTGTTGGTTTTATGTTTGCCCCCAAACATCATGGTGCCATGAAACATGCCATTGGCCCACGTAAAGAGATGGCAGTGCGTACCATCTTTAATGTGCTTGGGCCGTTGACCAACCCCGCCGGTGCGCCGAATCAGGTGCTGGGTGTTTTCAATGACGTATGGCTGCAGCCGTTGGCAGAGGTGTTGGAACGTTTAGGTAGTCAGCATGTGCTGGTGGTGCATTCAGAGGATGGTATGGATGAAATCAGTATTGGTGCGGCGACTCGGGTAGCCGAGCTGAAAGATGGCAAGATCAACTGCTACAGCATTACTCCCGAGCAGTTCGGTATACAGCGTGCTGATATCAAACAGATTGCCGTGGATGGTGCTGACGCCAGTTTGGCCATGATCAAAAGCGTTTTTGCCAATCAGGCAAGTCCGGCACGCGATATTGTTGTTTTGAATGCGGGGGCGGCTATTTATGCTGCTGGCCTGGCGGATTCGCTGGAGGCGGGTGTGAGCAAGGCAGCGGATGTGATTGCCAGTGGTGGTGCCGCAGAGAAGATGGATGCATTGGTTTCCCTGAGTCAGCAATTAGCCGGATAGAATTAAAGATGAGTCAACCTGATATTTTGCAAAAGATCTTGCGTCGCAAGGTTGAGGAAGTCATCCAGCGCAGTTCAACGCTAAGCATGCGAGACCTGGTCAAGCAGGTGGAATCTGTTGCGCCTGCGCGTGGTTTTGTGCGTGCTATTGAAAATAAAATTGCCCAAGGTGATGCCGCTGTTATTGCCGAGATTAAAAAGGCGTCTCCCAGTAAGGGCTTGCTGCGCGAAAACTTTAACCCGGCCGAGATTGCCTGCTCTTATGAAGAGGGGGGAGCTGCCTGTTTGTCCGTGCTGACCGATGTTGATTATTTTCAGGGCCATGAAGGTTATCTTGTACAGGCGCGTGCCGCCTGCAAACTGCCGGTAATCCGTAAGGATTTTATTATTGATCCCTACCAGGTCTACGAGGCCCGTGCCATGGGTGCCGATTGCATCCTGCTGATTGTTGCCGCCCTGGGTGAAACCATGTTGCTGGAGTTGAGCCAGCTGGCTGATTCTCTGGGGATGGACGTCTTGATTGAAGTGCACGATGCCGCAGAGCTGGAGCGTGCCCTGAGTCTGCCGCTGAAGCTGATTGGTATCAATAATCGTAATCTGCGTACCTTTGAAACCTCTTTGCAAACCACTATTGATCTATTGGCGGATATCGGCAGTGATCGCATTGTTGTCACCGAAAGTGGTATTCACAGTGTTGATGATGTGACGCTGATGCGTGAGCATCATGTGAATGCCTTTTTGGTGGGCGAGGCCTTTATGCGTGCAGATGACCCTGGGCAGCAGTTGAAATCTTTGTTTTTCTGACGCCAGGTCAATCTTTCTTAATCGGGCTGCTAAAGTAGATCTTCCCGTAGTCGATAATTGAGTGCATAGCCCGTGATGTAAATTGGGCGAAAATTCTGACTGCACTCAATTAAAGGGAGCGCTCATGCGTAAATCCACCCTGCTGAAGGCCATAGCGCCGACTCTGGTTTTATTCTCAACCCAAACGATGGCGCTGCCATTTCAGTCAATCGATCCGCGTTCGCTGGGTATGGGGGGCGTCGGTGTTGCCTCGGGCACCAGTGCCAATGCCTCTTTTATGAACCCGGCCTTGCTTGCTGCGGCACATAAAGACGAAGATTTTAGTCTTGAGTTTCTAGGCGGGGTGCGTATTCAGGATCCTGACAGTTTGATAGACGAGGTGGGCAACTATCAAAATAATGATCTTGAATCCCAATTGACAGACGCCATCAATAGGTTTAATCAGATTAACAGCAGTTCTATCACCAGTCCGCAGCAACTGGCCGCGTCTGCCCAGGCTGTGGGCGATGCAGCCGATATCATTCTGGAACAGTTGAATAAGTTCACCAATAAGCCCCTTCAGGGTGAAGCGTTTGGTGGCATGGTGATCGGTGTTCCCAGTAAAAAAATTGGCGTCGCACTCGCGATTAATGCCTATCTTGTGGGCGGTGGCAATGCCGACTTTACCAGTGCTGACAACAGCTTGGTTCAAAGCGTGATTGACGATGCGATTGCCACTGCCGATGGTTCAGATCCAACGGCATTGATTAATAATACGGTTGTTGCTGACCAGATTTCAGGTGCCGGAAATGTGGTTGATAAGTTGACCTCCGCAGTGGAGGCGCGTGGCGCTGCTATTGTCGAGATTGGGCTGTCTTTGGCGCGTGAGGTCAATATTGCTGGGCATGATGTGGCCATTGGGATTACGCCAAAATATGTGGCATTGGAAACCTTCGATTACCGTGTCGACATAAATACAGCCGAGTTTGATGCAAACCAGGGCCTGAAAGAGTTTTCTAGTTTCAATTTTGATATGGGGGTGGCCAAAGATTTTGGCAATGGCTGGAAGGCAGGGCTGGTGGCAAAAAATTTACTTTCCAAGAAGTATAAAACAGTCCAGGGAAATACCATTAGGGTTGATCCCCAGTTGCGTATTGGCGCTTCACGACGCAATGATTGGTTGACGCTAGCGGCTGATTTGGATCTGATTGAAAATGAACCGGCGGGATTTGAATCCAAGTCACAGTATCTTGGTCTGGGTGCTGAGCTGGATCTGTTTGACTGGGTGCAGTTGCGTGCTGGTTATCGGCATAACCTGAGTGACTCGGCCGCCAGTGTTCCAACGCTTGGGTTTGGTTTGTCGCCCTTTGGTGTTCATGCCGATTTGGCCTTGGCGGGGGATGCCAGCAATGATATTGCGGTTTCATTTCAACTGGGATTTCGCTTCTAGTCATCGAAACAGAAAAAACGGTTTGAACATAAGCCCCGCCAGTAATGGCGGGGCTTTTTTATTTTGCTGAGATAGTCAGCAGCGTTTTGGGTAAACTTATATGCCGATTGATTCAACGGTGGATCAATAGGTTCGTAATTTAAATAGAAGGTGTTGTGAATGATTAGGAAAACATCGCTGATGGGGTGCGTATCGCCGGCCCTGGCATTGTTGATTTCCATGCCTGCGCAGGCTTTACCATCCCAGTCGCTGTCGCCGCGTATTCTGGCGATGGGAGGTGTTGGCGTTGCTGCCGGTGATGAGACTGCTGCGGCTCTGATTAATCCAGCCTTGCTTGCTGCTGGTTCTGACTTTGAAGGGTTTCGTGTTGTTTTACCTGTATTGGGGCAGCGCTTTAGTGATCCCGATGGTTTGCTCAATAGAGTGGATCGTTATCAGGCCGCCAGGCTTGAAACAGGTTTGGATGATGCTGTTATTGCCTACGCTGACCTTGGTGCGAGTAATGTCAGAATTATTGATGCCACTGAAAAGGTATTGGAAGTAAAAGAGGCGGCCCAGCGTGTTGCTGATGTATCGCAACAGATGCTGGATCAGCTGCAGCTGATTGTTGGCAGACCTGTGGTGGGCGAATTTCTGAGTGCCGCAACAATACGGATTCCTAATAAAAGGCTTGCTGTCTCACTGGTCATGACTAATCGTGTGGTGGCGGGTGGGGTGTTTGAGTTTAGTGACGAAGTTTTTCTCCAAGGGCTTGTTGATGCAGCCTCTACGACTACAAAAGCTATTGATCAGGATCAGCTTGACGCGCTTGAAAAAAACCAGGCGATTGCGGGTCAGTTATTTGTCGAAGAAGATGAAGAGCCAGTTAAGGCGATAGAAAGTTTACGCTCAAATTTGAGTGCGCGTGGTGCAATTGTTTCTGAGGTCGGTGTGGTGTTTTCGCGTGAGTTTGTTGTGGCAGGCTATGATATTGCGGTGGGAATTACGCCCAAACTGGTAAAGGTAAAGACTTTTGACTATGCGTTGGGGATAAGCACAGCCAGTTTTGATTCTGATTTGGGGCAGCGGGAATACACAAATTTCAATATTGATATTGGTCTGGCAAAAGACTTTGGTAATGGGTGGCGAACCGGGCTTGCGGTTAATAATCTGTTTGGAAAACGCTATGACACGCGTCCTTATTCTACGGTTTCAGGGCTGACACCTGCCTCGGCGACGATCAAAGTTGATCCTCAGGTACGTCTGGGTGTTTCGCATAGCAGTGAGTGGCTTGTGGTGGCGGCTGACCTGGATGTGACGGAAAATGACGCGGCGGGTTTTGAACCCAGTACTCAGTACCTGGGTTTGGGGGCCGAGTTGGGGCTGTCAGGCTGGGGGCGGTGGCGTGCCGGTTATCGCCACAATCTGCATAATTCAGATGCGGGTATGCCAACGCTGGGGGTTGGTTTTTCACCCTTTGGTGTGCAGATTGATGTGGCGATTGCCGATAATGGTGACGAGGAGTTGTTTTCATTCCAGCTGGGGTTTAATTTCTAACCAATCAATTTGGCCGGTTATTTTTTAAATAAGCCTTGTCACTGCGACAGGGCTTAATTGTTTCTGCGGGATTGATATGGGGATTTGGGTTAAAATCCCGGGGATGAATATGAGTGCTTTAAAGCAGACGCCGGCGGGCTGTGAAAACCAAAATAAGGGAAACGGATGCATGGGCAGGAAATCGTTGCAGTTAGGTAGCCTGTTTGCGTTGGCGTTGTTTTCTGCGCCACTGCTGGCTATGCCGTTTGCGCCGATTGAGCCGGTTTCATATGCCTTGGGTGGAACTGGCGTTTCTTCAGCTTCAAGTTCGAATGCCGGTTTTTTTAACCCGGCTATGCTGGCAGTGAATGCGGGAGAAAAGGCAGAATTACTGCCGACTGCAGTGCTTGGCTCGCGCTATTTTGATCGACAAAATGTATTGGACTCTGTCTACAGCTATCAGGGCGTTGGTGTTGAACCGTCCTATGATGAGGCGTTGGCTGATTTCAATGCTGGGAACTATGTTGCTGATGACCCCGCGCAGTCCAGGGCGCTGATTGCCGCAGCGGCAGGGGGGATACGCAGTCGTTTTCCAGTGATGGCGGATAAGACGATGCAGCAGGAATATATGATGGCGCTGGTGGTGGCGATTCCACACGATAAATTTAATATGAGTTTTAGTCTCAGCAGAAAGATGTTGGGTGGTGCCTTGGTGGATATTGCTGAAAATGATTTAACCGAGCTGGACAGAATGGTTGAAGAGGCGGGAAATGGAGAGCTGTTGAGCTCTGAGTTTGCCATCGATCCGGATACGGGTGTCAGCAGTGGTTTATTTGGTTCTGCTGATTTTGCCTCGCGATTTCGTGGTCGGGGCTTGAGTACTACTGAATTTGGTTTGTCTGTCGCGGGAAATCACACGGTTGCCGGGCATGATATTGCTATTGGCATTACGCCAAAGCTTATTTTGGCAACCAGTTTTGATTATGCCAAATCAATTGGTTCGGCTGATTTTGAGACCGATTTGGGGCGTAAAAATAATTTCGCCTTTGATGTGGATCTCGGCGCTGCCAAGTCTTACGGTAATGGCTGGCGTGCCGGTGTGGCAATTAAAAACCTCATTGGCCAGAAATACAAGACCCGTCTGGGTAATAAAATAAAGGTCAGGCCACAGGTGAGGGTTGGAGTGTCCCATGCAATGAAGTGGGTCGCTGTGGCTGTGGACCTGGATTTAAACAAAAGTAAATCGCTGGGGTTTGATTCGGAAACCCAGTATCTGGGGCTTGGCGCAGAATTAAATGTGTTTGATATGAGCACGGTTCGCATCGGCTATCGTTCTAACCTGAGTGATGCGAGCACCAGTGTTGCGACAGTGGGTTTTGGTATGAAAATTTATGGGGTGCAGTTTGATCTGGCCGCGGGTGCCAATGAAGATGAGATTGATCTTGCTGCATCGGCGGCATATCGGTTTTAGTCCGTGTAGAAAGTGTTTAACGGGTGCCGAAGACGACGATTGTTTTGCCTTTGGCTGTAATGAGATTCTGTTGTTCCAGGCTTTTTAATACCCTGCCAACCATCTCGCGCGAGCAGCCAACAATGCGAGCCAGTTCCTGACGGGTGATCTTGATCTGCATGCCGTCCGGATGGGTGATGGCATCAGGTTGCTGGCACAGGTCGAGCAGGGTTTTGGCAACCCGGCCACTCACATCCATAAAAGCCAGGCGCGTGGCCATGTCAGAGGTGCGGCGCAGGCGCAATGCCATTTGTGAGGCCATCTGAAAGATAATTTCGGTATGCTCCTTGGCCACCTGACGAAAGCGTTCGTAGCTGATCTCGGCGACCTCGCACTCGCCGCGGGCGCGAATCCAGGCGCTGCGCTCGGGGGTATCACTAAACAGACCCATTTCACCGAAAAAATCACCGGCGTTGAGGTAGGCCAGCACCATTTCATTACCGTCATCATCTTCCGACACCACGCTAACCGAGCCGGTGGTGATGTAATACAGTGAGTCCGGTTTATCGCGACCGTGAATGATGAGGCTTTTATTGGCATAGCCGCGTCGGTGGCAGTGAGTCAAAAAACTTTCAATTGCTGGATTGGTCTTTGGTTTGTTCGTTTTCGCTAATATCACTTCAGCGCACCTCTATTAATTGATTGTCGATTCTGCATAACCTGATAAGCACTGCCATAAGGTGGTTTGCGCAGAAGGGCTGATAGCTCTTGTCATTAGTATCGGCCAGTAGGGGCTTGTTGATGAGTTATCATACGGAATATCTGAAATTTAGAGCCAGGGAGTAGACAATGAAGGCACGAATCAAGTGGGTGGAAAACGCCATGTTTGTCGCTGAGTCCGGCAGCGGTCATGCGGTGGTTATCGATGGCCCGCCTGATGGCGGTGGTCGCAATATGGGCGTGCGGCCGATGGAGTTGCTGTTGATGGGCACGGGTGCCTGTAGCGCCTACGATGTGTTGTTGATCTTGCGCAAGGGGCGTCACCAGGTGGCGGATTGTGTCTGTGAGGTTTCGGCTGAGCGTGCTGACGAGGTGCCGTCGGTATTCACCAAAATTCACCTTCACTTTATCGTCAGTGGCGATGGTCTGAAGGAAAATGTGGTTAAGCGGGCAGTGAAGTTATCGGCTGAAAAATACTGCTCTGCCTCCATTATGCTGGGTAAGACGGCTGAGATCAGCCATGATTTTGAAATTATCTCAGCGCCGGGAGATGGGGTGTGATTAAGCCAAAACCCACCTCAGGCATGCGTCATGTGGCCTTGTTTGTCAGTGACCTTGAGGCCTGTGAACAGTTTTATGTCGAGCTGTTGGGTATGAAAGTGGAATGGCGTCCCGACCCGGATAATGTTTATCTGTGTTCCGGTAATGACAACCTGGCTTTGCACCGGGCACCACAAGACTATGATATGTCAGGTGATCAAACGCTGGATCACATAGGCTTCATCATTGATGACATTGATCAGGTCAGTGTCTGGTTCGACTTTTTGCGTGGTCATGACGTTACAATGAAGACCGAGCCGCGCACCCACCGTGACGGCGCCCGTAGCTTCTATTGTTGTGACCCGGGTGGCAATACGGTGCAGATGATTCACCATCCACCCATCGTGCAAAAATAACTGCCAAAATCAGGAGAAATGATAGATAATTCGCGTTTTTCCCGGTGGCCAAGCCAAGGGTATTGGATAGATTAGGAGGGTGTTTCATGCCCACACAGATGAAAAAGCTGAAATTGCACGGGTTTAACAACCTCACCAAGACCCTGAGCTTTAATATTTACGATATCTGTTATGCCGTTACCCCTGAGCAGCACAAGGCCTATATCGAATATATTGATGAGGCCTATAACGCTGAACGTCTGACTCAAATCCTGACAGATGTCACCGACATTATTGGAGCCAATATTCTCAATGTTGCTCGCCAGGACTATGATCCACAGGGGGCTTCGGTCACTGTCCTGATTTCAGAAGAGTCGATTGCCGCAGAAGAGCTGTCCAATACCGAAGCGCCGGGGCCGTTACCTGAAGCGGTGGTGGGGCACTTGGACAAGAGTCATATTACTGTCCACACCTACCCTGAAACCCATCCCGATGGGGGGATTAGCACCTTTCGTGCCGATATCGATGTGGCTACCTGTGGTCGCATCTCGCCGCTAAAGGCATTGAATTACCTGATTCACAGCTTCGAGTCGGACATTGTGACCATGGACTACCGTGTGCGTGGTTTTACCCGTGACGTGCGCGGTAAAAAACACTTTATCGATCACAAAATCAGTTCGATCCAGAACTATATCGCCAGGGACACCAAAGCCAGATATCAAATGATTGACGTTAATGTCTATCAGGAGAATATCTTTCACACCAAAATGATGTTGAAAGAGTGCCACCTGGAAGATTACCTGTTTGGTATTTCACCGGATGATCTGACGGGCAAAGAGATTAAATCGATTGATCAGAAGGTGAAGCAGGAAATGACTGAGATATTTTATGGCCGTAATTTGCGGCGGGGTTTGTAGCTGCTCCCCGCCGTATGTTTTTTGATTTTATGGGGTAACTGAATCCCAGTCGGCAGACATGACATCATTGTCGTGAAGGTAATGCACCGCGCTGCCTTGAATGACAGACCGATCATAATAGCTGCCTGCCCTCTGTGTGTTTGTGCTGCTGGCTTGTTCGCTAATCAATGTGCCATTATGTCTTAGCGTCACATCTTGTGCGTGGGTATCAATTTCAAAAAGATAAAGGCCGTTATGTTGCCAGTCGGCCCATTCCCAGGGTGAGGTTTGCTCGCCGCCCTGGTGCAGACTTACCGGAATGCTGAATTTATCTGCGCCATCACTGCTCGTTAAATAGCTCAGGCTATGATAATCATTGAGCACAGGGCTGTTTGTACCGCGCTCACCCAGAATGATACTGCTGATTTCAGTTGGGGCATTGATGTCCGAAACGTCGAAGAGAGATAATTTAAGTCCCTGATACCATGCAAAATTACCCGCCTCATCGGCAATAGCGTCTTTGCCGATACCAAGCAAAAGCCCATCGCTAACGGCGTGCAGATAGCTGGAGTAGCCCGGTAATTCCAGTTCTCCTGCAATCAGGGGGTTGCTGTTATCGCTAAGGTCGATGACGTAGAGCGGATCGATTTTCCTGAAGGTGACAAGATAAACGCGATCACCAATATAGCGCGCGGCAAAGATTCGTTCGCCCGGTTTGCCTATGGCGGCGGGATTGGTTTTGTTGGGTAGCTGGGCGATGACCTCCAGTTGGGTGTTGTTGGCGTTTGATTGCAGATTGGTCAGCTGGTGCTGCCATTGATTGTTGTTAAATCGGGATGTCACCACATGCAATACCTCGTTCCGTTCGCCCATTAAAAAGGCGGGGTTGCTGCCGTTGATTGATAACCAGCCGGGAACGATGCCGCTGCCCTGGTAGCTGGGGCCGTTACTGCCCAAGGCAAATTTATGTATGGCGGTATTGTTGCTAAAAGATATTTCGTTAAGACCGTTGCTGTCAGTGTCTTTGTCTGTTGTTGTGGTTAGATAAATGTTTTGAGTCGATGCATAAACCCCATCGCCACGGCCGCCGATACAGACTGACGTCATCTCTTCGGGTGAGTTTAAGTTGATTGCCGTAATGCTGGTCAGTGTTGGGTAACCGCCATTGCTTCCCGCCGTGTCGGGGATAAAGCAATTCTGGCTCAGCAGCAATGGTTGTGGCTCGTTGTGATTGATGCTGACCGTGGGCAGCAGTTCATCCAGTGAAGTTTGCTCAAGTAAGGTCTGGTTTTCTGCTGTTTCTTTGATTGTGGAGGCAAAGTTTAGATAGCCTTCGATGGACGGTGTAAAGCGTGTTACCAAATATAAAGTGTCTTCAATCCGGCGTGAACTCAGCAGATAACCATCAATTGAAATGTTGAGACGTTGTTGTGGTGCGGCAGCCTCACTGACATCGTAAAACCAGAGTTTGGTCTGGATCGACTGCCAGCTCCACGGGCTATACCAGCTTACCCAGCTTTGGCCAGTGTTGCCTGTTGCGATTAGCTGTTTGCCATTGCCGTTTTCATCTGTGGTGAGATAGAGGCCGTTTATTGCGTTGCCGGCTTCGCCCACTTCGATTTCTGTCAGTAGCTGAGAGGCTGCCGGATTTGCCTGGATCTGGTGCACAGTGATCGCTGGGGCGGGTGTGGCTGGTTGGGTATTGTCACCTGCTGGAAAACCCAGAGTGATTACGCCGCCCGTGGCGAAGTCATTGTTCGGTTGTTTGATTGAATAAAGGTACTGGCCATCATTTTTGATGCGATCTGCCTCGTCCACGCCGCTGACTTGCAGGTTAGTGGTGGAAGTGGATTCACCGTTGCTGGTTGTGGTTGCTGTATCGCTTGCTGCTGTGACGAATTCTAGCGCCTGGAGGAAATTGTTTGAGTCGTTGAAACCTTGCTTGAGATATTGTTCAAGCTGATTGTCTGAGTCAACTGGCTTGAGCTGGCTTTTTCTGGTCAGGTTTGTTTGGGGGGATGTGTCAGATGCGACGCTGTTTTCAGGGAGTTCGTTGTGTTGGCAGCCACCCAGTAGCAGTGACAGGGTAATGCCGGGAAGCAGTATTTTTGATTTTTTTGG
>JAJRUN010000142.1 GCA_024277755.1 Gammaproteobacteria bacterium
AGAACCTGCCAGGCAGCCGTGATACGTTTTTCAAAATCTGCCAGGGCTTCAGCCCCAGGCGGGCAATAGCCAATAGGGTCATTGTAAAAATTTTGTAATGCCTGTGGATTTTGCGCCGAGATTTCGTCTTTGGTTTTCCCTTCCCATTCGCCAAAGCCAATTTCCATCAAGCGCAGATCAAACGCCACCGATAAATCATGACGCTGCCCCAATTCCGTTGCAAACGCTGCACAGCGACTCAGCGGCGAACTGACAATTGCCTGCCATGGGCAATGATCAGCCACCGCCTCTCGCATCTGCCGCCAACCCTTTTCACTCAGAGGGTCGTCAATCTGACCTCGATAGCGGCCACCGCCACCGACAGGTTCACCGTGGCGGATCAGATCAATAGTGGTGGTTGTTTGACTCATAAGATTGCCTCATCCCTGTTGATTATTATCCAGCTTAAGCGGGGCCAACTTGCCAGTGGCGAAAGGCATCCACACAACCGGGTAGCTCAGAATTATAGAAGATTGCAGCCGAATAGTAATTGGGTCTGTGCGAAACAAAAACCCACCGTTTTTTATATTCTGTGAGTTTTTCCATTCTCAGCAGTCAGGTTTCACCAGGCCCATCAACAAACCACAATGAATTGAATTCATGACCCGGGTATACTAAGCATCCAGTTCATATCATTAATTAATAGAATAAGGTTGTCTCATGCACAAACCCATCGTCGTTGTTGGCATTGGCGAAATGGCTGGCGTATTTGCACGCGGTTTTTTACGCACAGGACACCCTGTGTATCCCGTTACTCGTGATATGGATATGCAGGCCGAAGCCAATATCATCCCTGAGCCCGAGTTTGTGCTGGTTGCCGTGGGTGAGGCAGACCTGCAGGCTACGCTGCAACAGATCCCCAGCCAATGGCATGACAAACTGGCCCTGCTACAAAACGAACTATTGCCCAGAGACTGGCAGAACTTCCCATTCGCTAATCTGACCATTATCTCGGTCTGGTTTGAAAAGAAAAAAGGCCAGGATGCCAAGGTGCTACTGGCCTCCCCTGCGTTTGGCCCACACGCCGACAGCCTTAAACAGAGCCTGGCCAGCGTCCAGATCCCGTGCCGCGTTGTCGATTCAGCTGCTGAAATGCAATACGAGCTGGTACGCAAAAATGTCTATATCGTCAGCACCAATATCGCCGGTCTCAAAACCGGCGGCACGGTCTCACAACTTTGGTCTAAGCATGAAGCGCTGACCCGAGCCGTCGCCAGCGATGTCATGGACATCCAGGCAACACTGGTTAACGAAGCCCTGCCTCGTGAACGTCTGATTGAAGGGATGATTGAGGCCTTTGAAGGCGATCCGGAACACAAATGCATGGGCCGTTCAGCCCCGGCACGCTTGCAACGTGCCTTGCAACAAGCCGATCAAGCCGGCCTCGACGTTGCCTGCCTTAAAAAAATCGCCGGCGAACAGCAATAAGTATAAGAGCAAGCGGTGAATCTCTTACAGGTTAGAATGTCCAATGTCAGCATGACGTTACCCAAGTGAAGCTCATGACAAAAAGCAAATCACCACAGTGCCCAAATAAATCCAAACGGTTTGGGCGACAACTGACCATGCTGGTCGCAATGCTGGTGTTCAGTCATGTCGGCACGGCCACTGACTTTGTCATCACTGACCTTGGTGCTAATTTCGAACCCCAGAGCATCAATGAAAATGGCACCATCACAGGCATTGACACCAGCACGGGCACGCCAACGGCAGTTATCTATGGCGAGCCTCTCATCCCTCTGACAAGCAATGTTTTTGAAAGCTACGCCCTTGATGCCAATGAAAGTGGATTCACAGTCGGCTACGAGGCCGACAACCCGCACCAGGCCCTGCTGTGGGACAACGACCCTGTCTCATTCGAGTTCAACGACCTGTTGGAAGCCCGCAGCATCAACAGCTTTAGTGAGGTCGTCGGCCTGCGCCTGACAGAAGACAACTATCAACGCGCTTTCAGCTATGACATTTTCACCGGCACCCTGAATACCCTCGGCACCCTGGGTGGTGCCAACGCCTGGGCCAACCAGATCAATGACCGCAGCAACATCACCGGTGCCGCAGAAGATCCACAAGGCAACACCCTGGCATTTCGCTACGATGGCAACACCATGAACAATCTTGGCAGGCTGGATGGCTATCAACATAGTGAAGGGCTTGACATCAATGAAAAAAATGCCGTGGTCGGCAGCGCCTTCAACAGCCGTGACAAATTCAGTGGCAAACGCGCCTTTTTTGTTGCCGAGTTTCAAGGCCTGGTAAATCTGGGCAGCATCAATCACGACATTGATAGCAGCGCCAAGGCCATCAATAACAATGGCGTTATTATTGGCCAGTCAACCCGGCTCAATGGCGATGAGCGAGCCTTTCTCTACGACACCGCAGGCATAGACAGGCTTTACATTTATGCCGACCCCAAGGCGTCCGATGTTGTCTACACCACCAGCACCAGTGGCAGAGGTATTGCCAAAAGTCTGAACCAGGGGCTGACCTGGGGAAAAATCAACAAAGGCCTGCCGGAAGAAGTCCCCATCAATGATTTAGCCATTCATCCCACAAATACACAAATCATTTATGCCCCTACCAACAGCGGTGTTTACGTCACCACCAATGCAGGCGAAGAATGGCGTTATTTAGATATCACCAGCACCATCTCAGACTTGGAAGAAGGCTTCCCCACCGAGTTTGCCACCTATGCTGTCTACTTTGATGAAAACAACCTCGACCACATCTATGTTGGCAGTGCCGTCGGTATTTTTTATAGCCACGATGCCGGTGAGACATGGGCCCTGGGAGAAGATTCAAGCAGCTTTGGCAGCTTTGTCTTTGCGGCGCAGCCCGACCCCGGTGTGGGCAAAAGCTACGTCTTCGCCGCCACCTCAACAGGGGTTTATCGTTCAACGGACAACGGTGCCAGCTGGGGCCAGCTCAATGGTCAGGGCGACACCCGCCTGTTTAGCCAACACATCACCACCGTAAAGTTCGACCACAATGACACATCCATTATTTATGCCGGCAGTAACGGCAGCGGCATATATATTGGCAAAAACATCACCGAGTCAATTGAATGGGAGCGCATCAATGACGGCCTGGGAACCCGGGTGATAAACAGCCTGATCATCGATGACACCACTGACCCCGCCAGACTCTACGTTGGCGCCAACGACTCCCTCTATAGCCGCACCACCTTACCTGGCGAATTCTGGGAGAAAACCCCCAATTTTAACGGCCGCGGTGTTATCTCCCTATCATTGACCAGTGACAGCCGAACACTCTATGCATCAAGCTTTGATGGTGAAATTGAACGCTCCAACAACGACATTTCGCCACTGGGAACCAGTTGGACGTCCATCACCCCAGGGGTTGCCTCAAGTGATATCTATGACCTAACCGTCATCCCGCACAGCAACCCCAAAGAAAGCAAAATTTATGCAGGGGGTTCAAGAGGCGTATTTTCTATCGCCTCAAACACCAGCATCGACGATGCCACCTGGGACGCTGCACACAGCGGCCCACAAATTATATCAATGGCCTACAACAACAGAACCTCACCGACACAAATTTGGGCCGGCTCGTTTGACCAAGGGGTGTTTGCCTCAAATGACAATGGTTCAAACTGGGTCGCCAAAAATAACGGCATGAATCATCGCAGCATCATGGCCCTTGAAGCAGATACCAGCGTGACTCCGACAACCCTTTACGCCGCCACGTTGGGTGGCGTTTATCGCAGCGCCGATGCTGCTGCCAGCTGGCAAATTTCAAACAACGGCCTAGCTAATCTATCTGTTTACAGCCTGGCACTAGACACTGTCACCAGCCCCAGGATTCTCTATGCTGGCACAGCCGATGGCGTCTATCGCAGCAGTGACCAAGGGCGCAACTGGGTGCCCGTCAACATAGGCTTGGAAAATACCGATATCGTCAAACTGTTTATCAACCCGGCCAATGAAAAGGAAATATTAGCGGCCAGCTTATCAACCGGTCTATGGCGTAGCCTGGATCAGGGTCAAAGCTGGCACACACTCAACATTGCCCCAATTCCCAATAATGACCTTGGCAACAGCAACATCTTTGATATTGCCCACGACTTTACACAAGCAGATGGCACGGCCAATCTCAACGGGGATTTCATTGTCGGTACCAAAGGCGGTGTCTACAAACTCACCGGGGCCTTTGGTGTCAACTGGAACTGGGAAAAGCTCAGCACCGCCAATGTCCTGGACGATGTCAGCGTCTTTGCGGTTGCTATTAGCTACGACCTTACTGACCCGACAGCCTCCATTACTCACTACTATGCCGGCACCGAAATCGATGGCGTCTATAAAATTCATGACGTAGATGCAGGTAACGACTGGCAGCTGATGAGCGATGGACTCACCTCTCAAGTCAACAAAATGCTGGCCCTCAACGACATTATCAACGCCGCTGAAGATACAGGCTGGGATCTACGTGATGCCACAGATATCGACAACCAGGGCCATATCGTTGGTTCAGGCAATCTGAATGGCCAGCCCCATGGCTATCTGCTTACCCCGATTTTATACGAAGAAAGCCCCCCTCAAGCCGATCTTGAGTTGACCATGCACACCACCCCCGAGACATTAAAAAAAGACATCCCCATGACCTACGAGATCAGCGTGATCAACCATGGGCCAAATATCGCAAGCAATGTTCAGCTAACAGACTGGCTACCACCAAATGCCCTTTTTCGCCCTGTTTCTATCAGTCAGGGAGGCTGCTTCACATCCAAATTTGCCCCCCCCATTATCCGCTGCATCATCGGCGAAATAAAAACAGGCGAACAGGTCAATGTCAGCATATCAATGGAGCCACAACAGGCCGAAATCAATCTGCGCAACATCGTCCGCGCGAAGGCTGATGAGCGCGATCCAAACTTCAGCAACAATACCGCTGGCACAAATCAGTCCATTACCATTGATCGCTGCTTTATCGCCACCGCAGCCTATGGCTCATTCCTGCACCCACATGTCGGCAGCCTGCGTCAGTTTCGTGATGAATACCTGCTTAGCAACGCTGCAGGCAGGCTATTTGTTGGCCTCTATTACCATTACTCACCGCCACTGGCGAAATACATATCCAACCATGAAAACCTGGCGTTACTGACACGCATCGCCCTGGCACCGTTAGTCTATGCCGTGCTTTATCCACTCTGGTTCTGCATGGGGTTGGTGCTGATCGCCGGGTTTTATCTCTACCGCCGCCAAACACAAAAGATGAAACGGCTAAGCCCTGTTTAATTTTTTCTCCAGCTCGACTAACAGGCTGGAGTAGACCGTTTTGGCAAGCAGCCAGGCACAAACAGCCCCCAAACCATTGGCGGCAATATCGGCATATTCAAACAGACGATACGAGGTCTGCCCCTGCAGCAACTCTATCAACACTCCCATCATCACAAACATAATCAGCAACAATAAATGACGCGAGCGTTGATAAAGCTGAACAAACCAGCTCATCAATATGAAATAGGAGAAAAAATGCCCCACCTTGTCACTGTTATCAAAGCCTTCAACATCGATAGCAACTGGTGTTAATGAAAGATAGAAAACCAGCATGATCAGCACGATGCCGAACCACCACCACAATGAAAAACAACTCAAATCACGTCGTGAAACACGAAAGCCAGACATCAAACCAACAACCCGGTTATTCCGCAGGCCACAACCAGGCCGCTCCACGTACACCACTGGAATCGCCAAATCTGGCGGGCAACAGATGTGTTGCTACCGTATCGGAAAACACATACTGCCCCCATAGTTTAGGCACCCGCTGATAAAGACTGCCAATATTTGAAACGCCGCCCCCCAACACAATCACATCGGGATCAACCACATTGATCACCGCCGCCAGCGCTCTGGCCAAGCGATCCTCATAACGGGCCATGGTCTGCTCGGCCAGATGATCGCCCTTGCTGCAACGCTGCGCCAACTCCGCTGCCGTTAAGCGCTGACGGGTAAGGTCATAATGATCACGGCTCAAGCCTGCGCCACTGAGGTAAGTTTCAATGCAACCCCGCTTACCACAATAACAGGGCGCACCGCGGCGCTCATCCCAACGCGCCCACGGCAGTGGATTATGCCCCCACTCACCAGCAATGGCATTAGGCCCCTTGAGCAACTGGCCATTAATCACCAGGCCACCACCAGTCCCCGTGCCGATAATCACACCAAATACATTAGCTGCCCCCTGGGCAGCACCGTCGGTAGCCTCAGACAGGGTAAAACAATCAGCATCATTCGCCAGCCTGACCGGGCGCCCTAAAGCCGCCACCAGGTCCTGCTCCAGGGGTTTACCATTCAACCAGACCGAATTGGCATTTTTGATCAGACCAGTAGCAGGCGAAATTGCACCTGGCGTACCGACTCCCACAGTGCCCTTCACGCCAGCATTTTGCTCTGCCTCATCCACCAGTGATGCAATCAGCTCAATCGTTGCCTCGTAGTTTTCCCGCGGTGTTAAAACACGGTGACGAAACAGTTCTTCGCCATCGCTGGCCAAGGCAATCACTTCGGTTTTGGTGCCACCTAAATCAATCCCAATCCGCATACTCATCGTTTCTCTCCCGCTAACAATCGTCGAAAGTAGTTCCAATCAAATGCCTGACCGGGGTCCGTTTTGCGACCCGGGGCAATATCACAATGTCCCACAATTCGCTCCGGGCTAATCCCAGGATAGCGATCCATCAAAGCATAACTGAGTTCAACAAGCTGTTCATACTGAACGGCTTCATAGAGTTCGTTATCGCAGCCTTCAAGCTCAATGCCAATGGAAAAATCATTACAACGCTCACGACCGTCAAAACAGGACTCACCCGCATGCCAGGCACGATCATCAAGCCTAACAAACTGCACCAACTCACCATCGCGGCGAACCAGAAAATGCGCGGAAACCCGTACATCAGCAATCGCGGCAAAATAAGGGTGTTCGTCTGCGGCCAGGCAATTACAAAAAAATGCTTCAATCTCCGGGCCGCCGTACTGCCGTGGCGGTAAACTAATAGCATGCACCACCAATAGGTCTATCCCGCACCCTTGCGGACGAGCGTCATGGTTGGGCGACTCAACCCGCCGCGCCGTACTCAACCAACCACTGTCAATCAATAGAGCCATTAACTATATGCTTTAATCAATAGAGGCATTAACTATATGCTTTAATCAATAGAGGCATTAACTATATGCTTTAATTAAAGAAGATCCAGTCTACATGAAATAACCCCTGTATTTTCAGGAAATACCACAAAATAAAATCAGAAATACGACTACCTCAGAATGCAAAAGGCCCGCATTATGCGGGCCTCTCAACTTAGGGTTTATTAACAGACTCAATTGACCGCAGGTAAATTACGAATCTTGATCACAACATCAACAGCCTCTGCCACAGTGCCTTCAGGCAATACCGGCAACTCAGCCAATAACAAAGAGTCTATTTCCACATCCATCAGTTCACCCGTATCTATATTATAAAAATGGTGATGCGGCGACGTGGTCGTGTCATAAAACACTTTGCTCGGGTCAACAATCACTTCTCGCACCAGGCCCTTACGGGCAAACAAGCCAAGAGTATTGTAAACCGTGGCCTTAGAAACACTATGGTGACGTTTGTTAACCAGTGACAACACCTGGTCTGCAGAAACATGTTGCGGTTTGACAAATATAGCCTGGGCAATTTCAATCCGCTGTCGGGTTGGGTTAATCCCCTTTTGGCGCATCATGTCAACGGCTTCAACACGCAAGGATGAGAAATTTTCCGGCATCATAAAACTCCTGTTATTTAAACGCCTGCAGTCAAAATATCGACTCAATCTAAACGAGCTTTAGATATGCGGCACAAATAACCTAGCCTTAAAAAGCAAAAAGCCCGCCAATGCGAGCCTTAAGTATCAATAAAAACATGCACGATAAAGACTAGTGAGTGGCAACATTCCTGACCCGAATCACCACATCAACAGCCTCAGCCACTGTACCTTCGGGTAACACAGGCAATTCACCCATAGACAATTCACCGTGCTTCACATCCATCAATTCACCTGTATCAATATTATAAAAATGATGATGAGGCGACATGGTTGGATCATAAAAAGCCTTGCTCGGATCGACAATGACCTCACGCACCAGACCCTTACGCGCAAACAGCCCCAAAGTATTGTATACCGTTGCCTTGGAGACAAGGGCACGCTGTTTATTGACCATGGTCAGCACCTGATCAGCCGAAACATGCTGCGGCTCGGCGAACATAACCTGGGCTATTTCGACACGCTGCTGGGTAGGGTTAACCCCTTTAGTTCTCATTAAATCAATGACTTCTGCGCGTGAAAGCGGGAATTTTTCGTTCATAATTGTCTTTTCAATTCTGTCTAACTAATTAATTAAATACTTTAATATCTTACTAAAACGCTCGGAACTGTCAATATACTTAATAAGAATATGGCTAAATCTTCCAGGCATATGGCGTCGGATCAACAATAGGCTCACGCCCCAACATCAAATCCACCAGCAAACGCGCCGACGCAGGCCCCATGGCTACGCCATTGCGGAAATGCCCAACACTGATATATAACCCCTCAACCCGAGAATGCATACCTATATGAGGTATGCCGTCAGGTGAACCCGGTCTGAGTCCGGCCCAATGATTCACAATCGGCACCTCAGCCAGTGCCGGCATAATCGCCTCAGCGGCAAGCTGCAATTGCTGTCGCCCCTGCTCGGTCAGGGTTTTATCAAACCCCATATACTCCAGCGTGCTACCCGCCAGAATATGGCCGTCACGGCGCGGAATGATGTAGTGCCCACCAGAAAGAACAATCCGCTGCACCAGCCCCGGCTCGGCCTTATACAACAACATCTGCCCTTTCACCGGTTCAACCCCCAGCCCCTTATCCAGTTCAGCCAGAATCTGCTCACTCCAGGCGCCGCCCGCGACCACCACGCTTTTGGCTAACAGGTCACCCTTGGCGGTTTTTGCCCCCGTTACCTTGTCATCCTGATATAACAATTCTTCAACCGGGCAATTTTCCTTGAACTGCACCCCCAACTGACGACAGGACTCAATCAAAGCCTGCAACAGGCGCGGGTTACGCACCTGACCGATCTGCGGCAGCCACAGCCCATCAACAGCCAGCCCCAGACGCGGCTCGAGCTCTGCCGCCTCACGGGCATTGACCCGCAGCATCTCAACGTCACGCTGTTCTGCCCACGATAAGGCCTGATCGCTCTCATCGCTACCTTGAACCAGCAAGCCGTTTTGAATAAATTCCGAGTCCAGCCCTGATTCTGCCTGAATATCAGCCACCAAGCGGACATAGTGCCGCCGACTCCAATCCGCCAGGACCGTTACCGCCTGAGGGTAGCGCCAGGGATACAAAGGCGAGAGTATGCCGCCCCCAGCCCAAGATGACTCGCGGGCCAACTCACCACGCTCAACCAGCAACACTTCAGCGCCTGTCAAACGCAGCTCACGTGCGGCTAACAGGCCCGTTAAGCCGCCGCCAATAATCAGATAATCCACCATTGCGCAATTGTCTCATATTCCAAACAGATACGGCGGCCTAACCATTTATCGGCCAAGCCCTACCGCTAACCCATTATTACCTCAACTCTGGCTTCCCCCTGACCGATAACCGTTACGAGAGAAATGAATTAGGTGACTGTAAAGACCAGGGTTATGCAGATGAATGATTTTAAAAACAATATGTTAATCAAAAAAGACAACAAGGGTTTTACCCTGGTTGAGCTGATGATTACCTTGGCCATTGCTGCCATTTTGCTATCAATGGCCGTGCCTAACTTTACAACGGTCATTAAAAATAATCGCCTCACCACCCAGGCCAACGAACTCATATCCAGCCTCAATTATTCCCGCAGCGAGGCCATTCGCCGCAGCGCCAACGTCAGTCTCACCAGTGCCTCGGTTAACTGGCACACCGGCTGGGTAATCGCTGACAAGGGCGGCAACACCATACGCAGCCACGAGGCCTTTGCCAACGGCAGCAGCCTGGTGGGTTCGGTCGCGTCCATTACTTACAAGAGCACAGGCTTTATAAGTGCAGCAGCAGCCATCACTTACACCCTTTGTGATGACCGCACCGGCGAAACCGGCCGCACGATTACGATTTCACTAACGGGCCGCCCTCGCGTCACCGATACCACCTGTTCTTAGGAGACCATCAGGCATGCAACTTAAACAATACAATGCCGGATTCACCATGCTTGAGGTGTTAATCACCATGGTAATCCTTTCAATAGGCTTACTCGGCTTGGCCGGCATGCAAGCTAACGGTCTGAAAAGCAACCACCTCGCCTACGTCCGCAGCCAAGCCACTTTACTGGCCTACGATATGAGTGATCGCATGCGCTCAAATATGGCCGGGGTTGAGGCCGGCAGTTACAACGATCTTTCGGGTGACCCAGCCACTGGCGGCGCAACCTCACCTGATTGTGAGACCAGTGTATGTTCCCCCGCCACCATGGCCAGCTATGACTATTTCAAATGGAGTGAGTCGATGGCCAACAATCTGCCGAAGGGTGAAGGGGCAGTAAGCGCAGCCGCTGGAATTTTCACCATTACAGTGATGTGGGATGACGACAAAAAAGGCACCGGCACCGACTGTAGCGCCAACGCCGATCCTGATGAGAACCTCAAATGTTTTCAAATCGAGTTGCAATTATGAATAGGCGAATACATAAACAGCAGGGGCTATCCCTGATCGAACTGATGGTGGCCATTGTCATCAGTTCACTGCTGATGGCGGGTACCATTCAGCTCTTTGTTAACAATAAACAAACCTACCGGGTGCAGGAAGCCGTTTCACGGCTACAGGAAAACGGCCGCTTTGCCATGCAGTTTCTAAGCCGGGATATTCGCATGGCTGACTTCTGGGGCTGCGTTGGCAACATCGCCAGCGTTACCGATCACCTTAACCCCAATACAGACTTACCCAACCCCAGCAATGGCGGCGTTAGTGGCACTGATAACACCGGTCTGAATGGTTCAGACACGATTATTTTGCAGGGGGCCTATGGCTCCGGCGTGTCCATCCTCAGCCACAATAAAAATGCTGCCTCATTCACCCTGAACACGGTCAATCATGGGCTGGAAGATTTTGACATCGTCGTGTCAACCGACTGCGAGAAAGCCGATATTTTTGAAATCACCAATGCCAATTCAGGTTCCAGCGCCACTGCAGTTGGTAATACCGGCGCAACAGCATCAGGCCCCGGCAATGCAACCAAGCCCGGCCTTACCTATAAAGAAGGCGAGATCTATAAAGCCTATAAATATTCGTATTCCGTTAAAGCTGGTGCTTCAGGCCAACCCGCCCTGTTTCGCAGCACCAACGGCACCGATCAGGAACTGGTCGAAGGCATTCAAAACATGCAGATCAAATACGGTGAAGACACTGACAGTGATGGCACTGCCAACATTTATCGCGACTCTGGTGCTGTCACCGACATGGAGAATGTTGTCAGCATCCGCATCACACTGACGGTCACAACCCTTGAGGACAACGTATCAATCAGCGGTGGAAAAATTAGCCGCGACTTTTCATCAACCATCACAATCCGCAACCGGGTTGATTAAACCGGATGACCTTAGCCATGAATAGACACGCCATTCCGTCAAAAACAAAGCAAAACGGTGCGACGCTCATCGTCAGCCTGCTTATTTTATTGGTCATGACCCTGCTGGGTGTTACCGCCATGCAGACCAATATCCTTGAAGAAAAGATGTCGGGTAACAGCCAGGACGTTTCGCTTTCACTTCAGGCGGCAGAGGCTGCGCTACGAGAGGGCGAAGCCTATATTGAAACCATCGTCTCACCAGCCACCGCCTTTGATGGCAGTACGGAGTGGCTCTACCCTGATGACACCAATGTCGATGTATCTGCCGACACCACCTGGACAACAGCCCGAATTTATCAAACAGGCGACATCACCAACGTCACCACTCGCCCCAAATACATCATTGAGCTGGTTGGTGAAATTGGCTCTGCCAGCGACGACATCAATATCAGCGGCTATGGCGAATCATCAGGCACCGGCAGCGTGAATGGCTTTCGCGTCACCGCCAAAGGCACAGGCGGTTCGGATAGCACTGTCACGCTGCTGCAAAGCCATTACGCCAAGCGTTTCTAACATAGTTAACCCCCTATTCAACCGACAAAGTGACCGGGAGAAATACCATGAAATTTAGCAACAATACAATCAAACAAGATCTGTCGGTAACCGCCTGCGCAATTACGCTGGCACTGTTTCAGGCCCAGGCCTTTGGCGCACCCGGCACCCTGTCTGATCTGCCACTCTATGTTGGCCCGGCGGTTGAACCCAATATCTTTCTGCTCTCTGATGATTCCGGCAGCATGGACTGGGAAGTCATGACCAAAGACACCAACGCATCGGGATTGTTCACCGGCACACAACCCGACGGCAGCAGCCCGTCAGGAACAGGCCCTGTCAAACACCGTGACAGTAACGATAGCGGCTCGGCAAACTGTAGCTTTGGCAGCTCGTATGCGGGTGTTGGCTATATCTATATTGTTGAATTCGGCAGCAACACCTATGGTGATAACGCTAATGACTGCAACACCGCCGATGATGAAGCCTGGCGCATCCGCAACAGCGACTTTAATCCACTCTACTTCGATCCAACCAAGACCTATTTACCCTGGGAAGGCGTCAACAGCAGTGGCGTTGCCTATAGCAATATTGATGTCACTAACGCTCCTGACAATCCTTACAATCCAGGAGAAACCATCAATCTAACCGTACACAATTCCAACTGGGCAGGCGGCACAAATCGCGCCACCAGTGACCGGGATGGCGATGGTTCGCCCGATGGCTTTCGTTATTACACCTGGACAGACAGCAACAGTAATGGCCTGTTTGAAAATGGCGAGGAAACCGAATTTCTGGTCAAAGACCAGGACCCTGCCACCCAGCAAAACTTTGCCAACTGGTTTAGCTACCACCGCAGCCGTGAATTTGTAGCCAAATATGCCCTCAGCAAATCCATCGCTGGCCTAACGGCAGCACGGATCGGCTACGGCACCATCAACAATAACAACAATGTCAAAATCGAAGTTGCCTCGATGAATCTTGACCCTGGTGTGGGCAATAAAAAGTCCCTGTTTGACAAACTCTTTTCAACACATTCTTCCAGCGGCACGCCTTTACGCCAAAACCTGAGAAATGTAGGCAGATACTTCGATTACGCCAACTATAGCTTTTTTGGTCACACCGGCAGTTACACAAACCCGATTTTGTCCGCCGCTGACTACGGCATGTGTCAGAGAAATGTAACGATATTAATGACCGATGGCTTTTATAACGGCTGGTCTCCCGGTGTGGGCAACGCCGATGCCAACACCTCCAGCGCTTTTGACGGCGGCGATTATGCCGACAGTTACTCAAACACGCTGGCCGATGTGGCTATGTACTATTACAAAAAAGACCTGGCCTCATCCCTGGCCAATGAAGTCCCCACCACGCCGACAGACAGTGCCACTCATCAGCACATGAACACCTTCACTGTTGCCTTTGGCGTCACCGGCACACTGGACCCTGACGGCACCAAAACACCGGCTGACGCCTCTGACACTGACCCATCCGATTCTGGTTTTTCCTGGCCTGACCCAAACAGTGGCAGCGCTGAAAGAATAGATGATCTGTGGCATACAGCCTTCAATGGTCGCGGTGACTTTTTCAGTGCCCAAGACCCGTCCACCTTGGTAACTGCACTTCAGGCAGCCATTAACACCGCCTCCAAAGGCACCAGCTCTGCTGCTGCCGTCGCCTTTAATACCACCGCACTGGATACGGGATCGGTGATTTATCAGGCCAAATTCAACCCATCAGACAACTGGAAGGGCGGTCTCACCTCAACAGCTCTGAATGCAGATGGCACCATTGCCAGCACCCCACTCTGGGATGCAGGTGATGAATTAACTGCCAGTGACAGTGCAAGCCGTATTGTTTGGACCTACAGAAAAGACACCAAAACAGGCGTAGCCTTTAAAACTCTGGCTGATTTATCAACTACGCAACAAAACGATCTTAACAAAGGGCCATCATCCAGCGATGGAGAAGGTCAGGCTCGAATTGATTATCTGCGCGGTGACACATCCAACGAGTCCACCGGGCTAAATTTCCGCGACAGAACCAACATCCTCGGCGATATCGTCCATTCAAACCCTGTTTATGTTGGTAAACCCCAGTCCAACCATCCAAATGTAGCCCCCTTCGGCGCCCCCGGAGACCTCTATGCCGATTTTGTCAGCGACTATGAAAACAGAGATGGCATCATCTATGTCGGTGCCAACGACGGCATGCTGCATGGTTTCAGTGAGTCTACTGGCGAAGAGATCATCGCCTATGTACCCAATGCAATCTTCGATGATGCCCCAGGCAAAGGCCTTCACTATCTGACTGACCCAGCCTACTCGCACAAATACTATGTTGACCTTAGCCCAACCGTGGCTGATGTTTATCTCAACAACTCAGCCTGGAAAACCCTATTGGTTGGCGGGCTGCGTGCCGGTGGCCAAGGTATCTTTGCTCTCGATGTCACCTATCGCACCAACCCTGCTGCCAGCAACCCCTTCACCAACACCAACGCCGCCAGCAAGGTATTGTGGGAGTTTGACAGCACAGATGATGCCGACATGGGTTACTCCTTTGCCAAACCCAGCATCGCCATGATGGAAAATAATAAGTGGGCCGTCATCCTCGGCAATGGCTATAACAGCCCCGGTGATGGCTCTGGCGATATCGATGGTGATGATGAAGCGAAGCTGTTCATTCTCTTTATTGATCAAGGCCTTGATGGCACGTGGTCATCAAGTGACTACATTGAGATCAGAACAAAGGTTGGTTCTTCCGGCAACCCCAATGGTCTGTCGACGCCAGCGGTTGTTGATACTGACGGCAATGGCCAGGCTGACCGCGTTTATGCCGGAGATCTGCATGGTAACCTTTGGGCCTTTGATCTAAGCGCCACCAATTCAAGCCAGTGGAAAGTTGCCTACAAAACCGGCAGCACCCCCAAGCCATTATTTACCGCAACCGATGCCAGCAGCAATCCGCAACCTATTACCTCTAAACCGATTATTGCAAAGCAGAAAGAAAGCGTGTCTGGCACCCCCACACCCAACCTGATGGTGTTCTTTGGCACCGGCCAGTTCATCGTCGATGGTGACAAGACCACCACTGGCACTCAAAGCTTTTATGGTGTTTGGGATGATGGCAGCAAAGCGCTTGATAGAAGCGATCTGGTCAAACAGGCCATTATTGAAAGCGGTTCCACTCGTACCTCCAACGAACCGCCCACCACAGTCCCGTATGACAGCACACATAACGGCTGGTACAACGACCTGCCAACCAGCGGTGAACGTATGGTGGTTAATCCCAAAATACGCGGTGAATTTGTCTTCTACAACACCCTGATTCCAGGCTCTGAACTGTGTAAACCAGAAGGCGACGGTTGGTTAATGGCTGTCAGACAAACCGACGGCGCCATGTCTGATTCACCCGTCTTTGATACCGATGGTGACGGCGATGTTGATGCCGATGATGAACAAACCTCAGGCCTAAAACTAGATAACATTCCAGCGGGTTCCAACTTTCTGGGTGATGTTATGTATACCCCCGATGATGAAGGTAATGTCGACATCAAAAAAATTGATGCAGGTATTAGCGATGACTCTGGCCGCATGTCCTGGCAGGAACTGCTGGAAGAATAGTGCATAATAGATTTTAATAACGACAGGATAAAATCATGAAACAAAAGACAATCAAATTTTCGACATTGTTTTTCCTGCTGATGCTGCCGTTTAGCCTCTGGGCGGCAGCGTCAACAGGCGCATATCCAACCACATTTGCCAACACGGGCCACATTGACCGTATCGATGCTGCAGCTGGAGAGATTGTTATCAATGACACACTGATTTCACTGCCTTCCTCGGCAACAGTTCATCGGCCCTCCAGAAAGTTCAGTTCCAGTCGAGACCTAAAAAAGGGAATGAAGGTTGGTTACAGCAGTCACACGGAAAACGGCAAGAAGACAATTTCGGAATTATGGCTCCTGCCAAAGAACTGGGGGCTCAGTGAATCCGAATCTGAGTCAGAGCTAATGTATGAACATTAAAACCACAGAGACTAAGAATCATGGCTAGAAAAAAATCGACCGGTTTCACATTAATCGAACTAATGATAGTCGTCGCCATCATTGGCATCATCGCCGCGATTGCCTACCCCAGTTATCAGGATCAGGTTCGCAAAAGCAAGCGCACCGACGGCCACACAAAAATCATGGATGCCATGGCGCGGCAGGAACGTTTTTTCTCTGAAAACAATACCTACACCACCGACATGACAGCCCTGGGTTACGCCACCGACCCGGTCGATTCCGATAATGGGCATTACGAGATTAGTGGTGCGGCTTGTGATGGTGACATTGCTCAATGCGTAAAACTCACCGCCACCGCTCAAGGCGGGCAGGCAAGTGATGGTGACCTGACCCTGGACAGCACTAATGCCAAGACAGGCAACTGGTAGGCCAGCCCCAAACTGCATAAATGTTTAGATTCAAAAAATGACACCCGGGTGGTCTGCTTGCAAGTGGGCCACCCTTTTTTATATAAGAAAATCATAAATAACCTTTTATCGGCCAACCACTACCACTCGAGCAAATTCAGCCTGATCAGCCGCCAATAAAGACACCTCTTTGTGCTAGCCTTGGCCAAAATAAAACAATGGCTACGCTTATGCACGGGGATACAACACACTGCCGTCAGGCAGGTTTTAGTCTGATCGAGGTACTGATCACCATGATCGTATTGTCGATTGGTTTGCTTGGCATTGCCGGTATGCAGGCCAGCGGCCTGCGCAACAACCATGCCGCCTATACCAAAACCCAGGCCACCAACCTGGCGATGGATATGGCCGAACGCATTCGCGCCAACCCTCAGGGCCAGGCAGAATACATCGGCTTTAGCAGCGACAACGCCCCAAGCGAATCACCTGACTGTATCTCTGCCGGCTGCACCCCCGCCCAATTGGCAACCCATGACAAGTTCGAGTGGAGCCAACCACTCAACGCCGACACCAAACCTGTGCTTCCGAGCGGCAAGGGCCTTGTCACTCAAGATGTCGATCAATTCATTGTCACCATTCTCTGGCGTGAAGTGGCCTACGATGGCATGGACATCAACGGCGATAACAACTGTGGTATAGAAGACCTCGCTGATGACATGGCCTGCTTGCGGTTGAGGTTCCAGCCATGATTCGTCTAAAACGCAAACAAAACGGCTTGTCGCTCATCGAACTGATGATTGCCCTCGGCCTGAGCATGGTACTGACCTTAGGCGTGATCCAGATTTTCATGTCCAGCAAACAGACCAGTCGTGTTCAAAATTCACTGGCCCGGCTGCAGGAAAATGCCCGTTTTGCCCTCGACCTGCTGGCTCACGACGTTCGCATGGCCGGGCAATTAGGCTGCAACAGCAACGCCGCTGTGGTCAATAACAGTGGAACATTAAGAGCGATTGGCGGCGGTATTTTCGGTTATGAATATTCCGGCGGATTGAGTGTTGAATTGCTTGTTGGCAATGGCAGCAATCCAGGTGCAGGCAATATTGTTGCCAACACAGACTCATTGATAGTCATGCACGCAGCCGCAACCGGCATATCAGCCAGCAGTACCCACAACACCATTACCGCCACCAGTCACGGCTTTACGCAAGGTGAACCACTCATCATCAGTGACTGCGACAATGCTGATCTGTTTGTTGCTGGTGCGGTTACTGACGACACCATCACCATCGGCAATGGCATATTCAGCAAAAGTCATGACCTGGCCAAAGCACAACTTTCACGCCTGAATTACAACGCCTATTACATTCGCAGCAACAACGGACAACACAATCTATACCGTTCTTATGTCAATAATAGTGGCAGCAGTATAGGCATCACCACTGAACCATTGCTTGAAGGTATTGAAGACTTTCAGGTGCTGTATGGTGAAGATATCAACGGTGACGGCAACCTGATTCGCTATGTCGACGCCATAGATGCCGACATGAGCAAAGTCGTCAGCATCCGTATACACCTGCTGCTTGCCACGCTGGAGGACAACCTCGCCAGCACCAACCAGCAATATTGGTATTTAAACTGCGATGCGGAAGCACCCAACACCGTGGCCTTATGCGACGCAGCCGATGACCGTCGCCTGTACCGTAGTTTTACCACCACCGTGCAACTGCGCAACCAGGGAATAGGGATATGAATAAACAAACCGGCTCTGTCCTTATCATCAGCTTGCTTATGCTATTGGTCATGACCCTGCTCGGCATCACCGCCATGAGCACCTCAATCCTGGAGGAAAAAATGGCCGCCAATGACCGTAATCAAAAAATGTCATTTATGAATGCCGAACTGAGTCTGTCCAATGCCGAGGAAGATCTTGTTTTCAGCAAAACAATACGTACCGACATCCAAGGCGCTATCGGCAGTGCCACCGCTGGATATTATGACATCAACTCAAACCTGGATTATTTTAATACTGCAAGCTGGAACCCAGGCACCACCTGCATTGAAATAACGCCAGGCCAATCCTGCGCCATCATCACCATTGTCAGCGACGAACCGCCCCTGGAAACCGGTGGCGGCTACGGCCAGGCCAGCCAGTCAAACACCAGCCACAAAATCATTCAGGTGTCTGCACGCAGCGATGCCAATGCCGTTGGCATGGTGCAAAGCACTGTACGCAAAATCGTCCTTCAGTAAGCACGGGATCAAAAACCATGAAACAGCCGCTCAATCATTCAGCCTGGGCCTACAGCCTGACCTTTCTGCTTGGCAGCATGTCACCCGCACATGCCGCGCCTGGGCAACTGTCCGACTCACCCCTGTTTTTGAAAACCTCTGTGCCGCCTAATGTGTTGTTCATGAATGATGATTCAAACAGCATGGGAGCAGAAACCATGGTCAACAATCCCGGGGGCGCCTTTCGCGGCACACAACCGGATGGCAGTAGTCCTGATGGTTCGGGTAGTATTCCAACCAGAGATGGCTGCGGCGTTCAATCTTTCTACAGCAAAATCGTTACATTCCAATCGGGGGCAGAATGCGGTGTCCCTGCTGAAGACGCATGGCGTATTCGTAACAGCATTTTCAACCCACTCTATTTTGATCCCAACAGGGTTTATGAACCCTGGGACGGTGTTGATAAGCAAGGCAATTCCTACGGGCAGGCACAAATAACAAACGTACCCGACCACCCTTACAACCCACAACAGCATATGAACCTGCTGACTCAAAATTCAGTAGGTGAGGTAGATGGCAAAGGCTTCCGTTATTACACCTGGACAGATGAAGATGATGACGGCCTGTTTGATAATGGCGAGGAAACCAAATTCCTGATTAAAAACCAGATCACAGCAATAAAAAACAATTTCGCCAATTGGTTCACCTACCATCGAAAAAGGGAATTCGTAGCCAAATATGCCATCAGCAAGGTCATTAATAACACCCCCAATGTACGCTTTGGTTTCGCCAATATTAACGACAACACCATAATTCAGCCAATTCAAGCCGTCGATACAGACAAAAGTGCATTACTTCATGCCGTACAAAGCCAACCAGTAGTAATAGGTGCAACCCCCTTACACACGGCCCTAACAGCCGCGGGTGAATACTACAAAGGCAATTTAGAGGGCCTGGATAACCCCATATTAAGCACTGAGAATGGAGGTGCCTGCCAAACCCACAACACCATTTTGATGACGGACGGTATTTACGACCCATCTCCAGTCAACGTAGGTGATATTGACGGTGACGGCAACAGCAACACATTGGCCGATGTCGCTGCAAAGTATTACAACAAAGACGGCGACCTACACATGAACACCTATACGGTTGGCTTTGGTGTAACAGGCTTATTGGATCCGGATGACACAAAGACCCCAGGAGATCCCACTGACTCCGACCCAGCAAACCCAGCGTTCAGTTGGCCTGCCCCATCAACATCAGGTTACGCTAAGATTGACGACCTGTGGCACGCGGCCATCAATGGCCGGGGGCAATATTTAAACGCAAATGACTCAGACAGTCTAGTGAATGCCCTCACCTCAGCCGTAGAAAGTATCACCACCCAGATAAACAGCGCCACATCAGCATCAATGTCATCCTTTCGCTTAAATGAGGATTCGAAAGTATTTTTCAGCCGCTTTAACCCTAGCGACTGGTCGGGTAATTTGCTTGCATTTGATATCGACGCCGACGGCAACCTTAATGAAACCCCAGCCTGGGCTGCTGCCAGCCAGCTTGATGACAACGGTAATCGCACAAT
Source organism: Gammaproteobacteria bacterium (assembly GCA_024277755.1). Classification (GTDB taxonomy): domain Bacteria; phylum Pseudomonadota; class Gammaproteobacteria; order Tenderiales; family Tenderiaceae; genus Tenderia. The sequence goes on from JAJRUN010000142.1 coordinate 20,392, forward strand.
ATTTACCTACGCCAAGGATGATGATGGTGGTGCTGGCGCGGCCTTTCAGTGGGATAGCATTGGCACAAGCTTGCAAAACGAACTCATTGCCGTCTCAAACCCAACCACAATGGATATTGAGCGCGGTGAGCAACGCCTGAACTACCTGCGCGGCGAAATGGTAACCGGTTTCACATTCAGAGAACGCGGTTCAGTTCTGGGGGATATTCTGAATTCCAGCCCGGTTTATGTCGGCGCACCCTCCAGTCCTTACCCCGATGCATACCCCTTTGGTGCAGAAGGCAATCGCTACCACAGTTTCTGGAAAACCTATGACACCGCGCCAAGAACACCGATAATCTATGTCGGCGCCAACGACGGTATGTTGCATGGTTTCAATGCCGACACTGGCGCAGAAGTGATGGCCTATGTGCCTGCCACCGTAGGCCCAAATCTGCACAAGCTGACAGACCCGGATTACATTCATCTCAACTTTGTTAACCAAACACCAACGGTTGCAGATGCCTACTTCGCTAACGCCGGCTCCACATTAAGCAGTAAAACCTGGAAAACAGTACTTGTAGGCGGACTGGGCAGCGGTGGCAAAGGTCTGTTCGCCCTTGATGTCACCAATCCCGATAATTTCATCGAATCCAATGCCGACAGCATCGTGCTGTGGGAATTCAGCAGTACTGACGAGGTGATTGATCTGGAGGACAACGATACGTCTAATGATTATTCCGATCTGGGCTACACCTTCAGCCAACCGGTGATTGGCATGACTGAAGAAGGGCGCTGGGCGGTATTCGTCGGCAACGGCTATAACTCTGATTCCGGCGTTGCCACCTTGTTCATCATCTATCTTGATGCCGACCCATCCGATGGCTGGGATCTAAACGAAGATTATCGCAAGATCAGCACCCAGGTTGGCGGCCATGCAGACGCTGACAAAAATGGACTGTCATCACCCGCAGCCGTCGACAGCAATGGCAACGGCAAGGTTGATCGTGTTTATGCCGGAGACCTGGAAGGCAATCTATGGGTATTCGATTTATCCAGCACGACAGTAAGCGATTGGGATATTGCCTATCAAGACAGCAGTTCAAATCCCCTGCCATTGTTTAAGGCTACCGATACCGGTGGCAATGCACAGCCAATCACAGTTAAACCCAGTGTGATTCGCCACCCTGACCAGCCAACCATATACAACGACACAACAACCAGCACTGCACCCAACCTGTTAGTGCTATTTGGCAGTGGGCAATATTTAACTCAGACCGATCTGAGCAACACCCAGGTACAAAGTTTTTACGGCGTCTGGGACAAAGGCCAAACCCTTGATGAAGACAATCCTATCACTCGCGACAACCTGATTACACAAACAATCAGCACAGGCACAGGCATCAGCGACTCGGACGTTCAAGCCCGCATCACCTCATCTACGCCTGTACCATATGGCGATGCCAGCAACGGCCAGCGCTTTGGCTGGCATCTGAACCTATCAACCAACGACACCGCCAGTGAACGGGTAGTCAGCAATGCCATTGTTATCAATAATATTGTTTTCTTCACGACCTACATGCCCACCCCCGATGTCTGTGGCACCGGAGGCAGCAGCTGGTTTATGTTTGTCAATGCAGACACGGGGGCTGCCCCATATAACCCGGTGGTTGATATCAGCAATGATAACCAGGTTGATGCCACAAATGACCTGGTTAAACCTACATCTGATGACACGGAAACCACTGCTTCAGGTCTGAGAATAGAAGGTGGCACCCTTGCCAGCCCGGCCCTCGACCTTGGCGGCCTACAGAGTGGTGACACGGGAACGGCACTAATCAATACCGGAGACGGAGTGGAAAGCTGGGCGACGGACGTGGGTAGCCCGCTACGTGGCAACCGCATCTCCTGGCGTGAACTGCGGCAACAATAAGTGCAAAACCACCTAAGCAAAAAAAAGCGGCTTTAAAAGCCGCTTTTTTTATTTCAGTTCTTTCGGCATGGAGAAAACGATATTTTCCTCCTTGCCACTCAGCTGCTCGACCTTGCCAACCCCCCACGCTTCAAGCTGACTTACAACCTCGTTGACCAACACTTCCGGCGCCGAAGCTCCGGCGGTCACCCCAACACTGTTAACACCCGCCAACCATGCTTGCTGAATCTCAGCCGCGTTATCAATCAAGTAGGCCTTACTGCCAGACTTCTCAGCAATTTCACGCAGACGATTTGAATTAGAGCTGTTAGGAGAACCCACTACCAGAATCAGTTCACTTTGCCCGGCCAAACCCTTGACTGCATCCTGACGGTTCTGGGTGGCGTAACAAATATCGTCCTTACGTGGCCCGACAATCTCGGGAAAACGTTTTCTCAAGGCATCAATCACCGAGCGGGTATCATCAACAGAAAGCGTTGTCTGAGTGACAAAACCAAGCTTGCCCGGATTTCTTACCGCAAGTGTTGCCACATCGGCCGGGGTCTCAACCAAATGAATACCACCAGGCTGACCATCATATTGCCCCAGAGTACCTTCAACTTCCGGGTGACCTGCATGACCAATCAAAACCACTTCAATACCATCACGAGCAAAACGGGCCACCTGCAAATGCACCTTAGTCACCAACGGACAAGTGGCATCGAACACTTTCAGACCACGACGCCTGGCTCCATTCCACACCCGCTGTGAAACACCATGGGCACTAAAAATGACCGTCGCGGCATCGGGCACCTGATCCAGTTCTTCAACAAATACAGCACCACGCTCACGCAGGCCGTCAACCACAAACTTGTTG
>JAJRUN010000143.1 GCA_024277755.1 Gammaproteobacteria bacterium
ATATTGATCATCTTCTAAATTCCAGTGTTTTAAAAGAGATCTCTGATCAGGGCGATGTAAACAGTTGACTGAATAGTTGACTGAATAGTTGTTGATGAAAAGCCTGTCTGATTTCTATTCGTGATTTAGATATTTTGATGTTACTTTGTAATTTAATAGGTATGACAGGATGGCGAAGGAATTTGACTTTTCGGATCAGGATTTCCAGCGGGTAAAGAAGCTTGTTTTGGAACATACTGGCATTTGTCTCTCGGACATTAAGCACGATATGATGTATAGCCGTCTGGCAAAGCGGCTAAGGAAGTTACATCTGGATAATTTTAGCGATTATATTGACCTGATTGAGAGTGGTGACGAAGCAGAGCTGGGAAATTTTACAAACTCTGTTACAACTAATCTGACCTCATTTTTTCGTGAGCAACATCACTTTGATCATTTAAAAACAAACCTGATTCCAACGTTAATGAAACTAAATGCGGATACCAGAAAGATTCGAATCTGGTCTGCAGGCTGTTCAACAGGCGAGGAACCTTACAGCCTCGCTATTACCCTAAAAGAAACCATTCCTGACAATGCTGGTTGGGACGTGAAAATATTAGCGACAGACCTTGATACCAATGTGCTGAAAACAGGCAGTAACGGTGTCTATAGCATAGATAGGGTCAATGGGATTTCTTCGTCTGTTCTTAAACGCTGGTTTAATAAAGGTAAAGGTGAAAAGGCAGGGCTTGTCAGGGCCTCGAATGAACTTCGAGACATGATTATCTTCAAACAATTGAACCTGATGGAAAAATGGCCTGTTAAATCTGGCGTTGACGTGATTTTTTGCCGAAATGTTGTTATCTATTTTGATAAAGCTACCCAGTCTGTTTTATTTGATCGGTATGCTGAAACGCTTCGAAGCGATGGTTATCTTGTGATAGGCCATTCTGAATCCTTACATAAGGTAACGGAAAGATTTAAATCACTTGGAAAAACCATTTATCAGAGGGTTGTTTAATTGCCTTCTGCACAGTTTGATGTGTCAGAAAAACTAGGTCCCGCTGGGCACCCCCCGCGTGCGTTGCGTGGTTTTTCGAAAATCAATCGTTATTGGGATAAATATCATAAGATCTACGCCGCAAAGATTCTGCCTGGTGAATACTATGTGACTATGCATGGTGAAATGATTGTAACTGTTTTAGGGTCATGTGTTTCTGCCTGTGTCAGGGATAAGGTTTTTGGAATTGGTGGCATGAATCACTTTATGTTGCCTATTGGTGAAGAAGGTGGCAGTTCAAGTAATACCTGGAACAGTGCTGCGACACGCTACGGAAATTTTGCCATGGAGGCCCTGATTAATGACATTCTTAAAAACGGCGGCAGGCGTGAAAACCTCGAGGTGAAGGTATTTGGTGGTGGAATGATTCTTGAAAATATGACGGATATTGGCAGGAAGAATATCTCATTTGTACGGGACTTTATAAAGACCGAAGGCCTTGATTTTTTATCGGAGGACTTGGGTGATATCTATCCGCGCAAGGTTCACTACTTTCCACAGACGGGCAAAGTGTTAATGAAAAAGCTCCGTTCTACACATAATAATACTATTGTTGATCGCGAGACATCTTATCGGGATAGTCTTGAATCCAAGCCTGTAGAAGGCGAAATTGATTTGTTTTGATGGTGGGTGAATTGTGGCGAAAATAAAAGTTCTAATCGTCGATGACTCGGCGCTGGTGAGAAAGCTTCTGACTGAGATGCTGAGTTCGACACCGGGAATAGAGGTTGTGGGAGTGGCTCAAGATCCCTATATCGCACGCGATAAAATAAAAGAATTAAAACCTGATGTTTTAACGCTTGATGTTGAAATGCCCCGTATGGATGGGCTTACTTTTCTGAAAAATTTAATGCGTCTCCATCCCATGCCTGTTGTCATGGTGTCATCGTTGACTGAACAGGGTGCTGATGTCACGCTCAGAGCCTTAGAGGCTGGTGCGATCGATTTTGTCACCAAGCCAAAAATTGATCTTGCTGACGGACTTGTTGGCTATCAGGACGAGCTGATTGAAAAAATAAAGACTGCTGCACTTGTGAGTAAAACGGCTTTATTGATGCGCGCATCCAGTCTGGGGACAACAAAAAAACAGTCGGCTGATGTTGTGCTTGAGAAAACAGTCACCAGGCACTACCGAACTACAGATCGATTGATTGCGATTGGAGCATCGACAGGTGGCACGGAAGCCATTAAGGATGTGTTGATTACCATGCCACCTGATTCACCTGGTATTGTGATTGCGCAGCACATACCAGAAGCATTCAGCGAACCATTTGCCAAACGAATGGATGCCCTTTGTGCCATCAATGTGAGGCATGCTGAAGACAATGAACAAATTTTGCCCGGCCACGCCTATGTTGCGCCAGGTAATGCCCATTTGATGGTGGTTCGTGATGGTGCTAAGTATCGTTGTAAATTGAATGATGGCCCGGCGGTTAATAGACATCGACCTGCGGTTGACGTTTTGTTCAGGTCTGTGGCACAAAATGCAGGCCCCAACGCTGTTGGAGTGATATTGACGGGAATGGGTGACGATGGTGCTAATGGTTTGCATGAGATGCATGAGGCCGGTGCAAAGACCATTGCTCAGGATGAAAAAACCAGTGTGGTTTGGGGAATGCCGGGTGAGGCAGTCAAGCGCGGTGGTGTAGATTTTATCCTGCCACTAAACAGGGTCTGCAAAAAAATTGTTGAGCTGGTGCAGGACTAATTTGTGTTGATTTCCAAACGCCTTTTTTCGATGTCTGTCTCTGGTGTGAATATTGCATTTAATGTTGATGTGATTGATAAGTAAATGGTGCTATGGAAGCAGCGTCTCAAAATAATTCAGCCTTGCTAGCCAGCCTGATTTCGGGTCAAGGGGCAGTAATTCCCTCGCAACGCGTTGATAATTCAAGTAAATCTGTTAATTCTTCATTTCTATCCTCGCTTGATGTCTCTAGCCAGGCCATACAAAATGAGACTGCAAATGGTACAACAGACATCGATACGGAAGGGTTGTTACAGGCGGTAAACGAGCTGCTTACGGCAAATGCGGCAAATGCGGCAACAGAGGGGCTTGATTTGACTCAGCCTGGGGGGCAAGGTTTTGCCGCTGACATGAGTAATGAGGAAATCGTTTCGGTAATTTCACAGTTACAGGGGGCAGAGGGAGAAGCTTTGGCTGGAACTCTTGGCTTAGCGTCGGCTGCTCAACAGAATAAACCGCAAGTAGAGGCATTATTTTCAAAAAATAGTCAGCTTTTTGCTAATACGCTGTCTTATGATTCTTTATCACAGCTTTCAAAAACCACTCTGGCTAATGTCGAGGCAGTCAGCCAACTGGCACAGCAATCACAAACTGATGATCGAGGTCTATTAGAAAGATTAAATGCAGTGCAGCCACAACCGTCACAAATGTCAGATGTTGCCAAACTTGGAGATAATTATCGTCAGGTTTCTGTATCAGCAGAATTAGGCAAGGTGACTGAAAACAGCCTCTCTTTTTCAAACCTGGATACCGCTAAGGATGCGCCAGCCAGGGTGGTTACTCCGGTACCTGTTTTGCTCGAGCGTATGGCAGCAATGTCGAATGAAGGTCAGCTAAATGCAGGGTTTTTGGATTTAGCCGATTCTGCGAACGCTTCAGCTATTGTTCAACCAGGTAAGGCCGAGGCACTGCAATCAAGCATGGGGTCACGTCCTGTCGCTACTTTCATCCACTCACCGTTGAGTACACCGCAGTGGCAATCTGAATTTAATGACAAAATTATGATGCTGTCTCGAGTTTCGGGGCAGGGGCATAATCAGGTGGCTGAGATTCGTCTCATTCCAGCCCATTTGGGACCAATCGAGGTTCGCGTGGCCATGAAGGATGATCAGGCATCCATTCTTTTTTCGGCGCAACATGGGGCAGTTCGTGATGCCATTGAGGCATCATTGCCACGCTTACGTGAAATGTTTAACACGTCAGGGCTGATGCTGGCCGACGCCAATGTTTCTGAACAATCACTACAAGAACGTCATAATCAGGATCAAAACAAGTCTGGCGGTCAGTATGCAAATGCTGATGCTGCCTCATCTATGAATGAACAAGTGGAATCAATCTCACAAATTAACCTGTCTGCAATCCCTTCTTCGGCTGCTCTGGATCTCTACGCTTAACTAAGTTTCCTCTCCTATTTCTATATCGCAGGTGTCGTTTTATCGACGCTGTGGCTTCTTTTAATTAAAAATAAGAAGTCAAAAATATGTCACTCTCGCTGGGTGTGTCTTTAAGTGGTTGTTATTTATAGTTAAAGTACGTGGCACATTAATTGCTAATTCTATATTGATACAAATTATTGAACTTAGAGGTGTGTGATGGCTGGTAAAGATGATGATAAAGAAGAAGCCAAAGGTAGCAGCAAAAAGAAGATGATTATCATGGCTCTCGCATTACTACTGTTGGGCGGCGGTGGGGTGGGTGGTTCACTTTATTTTATGGGAATGCTTGGCGGTGGTTCTGGTGAGGCCACAACAGAACATGAAAATGAACACAAAGAGGTAAAAAAGGTTCCTATATATTTTTCATTTCCTAAAGCCTTCACCGTCAACTTTGAAACTGACCGTGGACTTCAGTTTCTTCAAGTAAGTCTTGAAATCATGAGCTACGACCAGGCTGCGGTAGATGCGATTGGAGTTCATATGCCCGTAATCAAAAATAATATTATTTTGTTGTTGAGCAATCAAACGTATGACGAACTGGTAAGTGTGGAAGGAAAGAAAGAAATTCGGAAAAAAATATTAAATGAAATACAGGCTGTTTTAGATAAATATAAGACTGAGTCAGCGGTAGAAGAGATCTATTTTACTTCTTTTGTGATGCAATAATTTATGTCAATAAACGATCTATTATCTCAGGACGAAATCGATGCGCTTTTACATGGCGTAGATGACGGCGGTGTTGATACCGAAGAGGATATTTTCGACGGTGATGCAAAGTCGTATGATTTTACCAGTCAGGACAGAATTGTCCGTGGTCGAATGCCGACGCTGGAAATGATTAATGAACGTTTTGCCCGTTATTTCAGAACCAGTCTGTTTAATATGCTGAGACGCTCGCCCGAGATTGCTGTTGGTGGTGTGCAAATGCTTAAGTTTGCAGAGTATGTACATACCCTGTTTGTTCCTACTAGCTTGAATCTGGTTCACATAAAGCCTTTGCGCGGAACTGGATTGATTGTTTTTGACCCTAAACTTGTCTTCATTGTTGTTGATAATTTTTTTGGTGGCAGTGGAAAGTTTTATAACAAAATTGAGGGGCGTGAATTCACCAGTACCGAATACAGAATTATTGAAATTATGATGGAAAAATGTTTTTCGGACATGATTGAAGCCTGGTCACCCGTGTTAGAAATTGAATTTGAATTTCAAAATTCGGAAGTTAATCCACATTTTGCCAATATTGTCAGTCCAACTGAAGTGGTTGTCATTAGCACCTTTCATGTTGAACTTGATGGTGGCGGTGGTGATATTCATGTGACGATTCCCTATTCAATGCTTGAACCTATTAGAGAACTACTTGATGCCGGTACAGTGAGTGATCGTTCAGATGTTGATGAACGTTGGATTACCGCGCTTGAAGAAGATATTAAAGACGCCAGTATCGAGGTGAAAAGTGTTTTGACAAATGTCGAGGTTAGTTTGAAAGAAATTGTAGATATGGAGGTAGGCGATATTATTCCATTTGAATTTCCTGAGACGGTGGTCTTGACGACTGGCGATAATGTTCCCATTTATCGTGGAAAATTCGGGGTTCATCAAAATAATAATGCTATTCGTATTATTGAACCGGTTAAATCCAACATTCCTGCCATTTCCCAGCTAGGAGTTAGTAAATGAATGATGAAACGGTAAACCCAAATGTTAGCGATGATGACGCCGCAGCAGAGGACGCTTGGGCTTCTGCATTAGCTGAACAGGAAACCGAAGAGGCAGCACAGGTTGAAGCGGAGGTGGAGGTGGACGTTGAGCCTGCACAACTCGATGAATTTACGGAAGGTGGTTTTGGAACACCTGACGAAAATATGGAAGTGATCCTTGATATTCCGGTCACTATTTCAATGGAAATAGGCCGTACCAGCATCAGTATTCGAAATTTGTTACAGCTGAATCAAGGTTCTGTTGTCGAGCTGGACCGCCTCGCTGGTGAGCCTATGGATGTGCTGGTGAATGGCACGTTGATTGCTCATGGTGAGGTAGTAGTGGTGAATGAGAAGTTTGGTATTCGTTTGACTGATGTAATCAGCGCACAAGAACGAATCAAGAAGCTTAAATAATCTGATAGTGATGATCTTGTGATGATTTTTCCTGAAATAAAAAAAATATTAAACGGTTCAATGGCTGTCATTGCGTCAACATTTTCCACGCTGGTGATTGCCGCTGAAGAGGGCGCTATCGTTGTTCAGAAAACATTACCTCACACGGGCAGTGAACAGCTAATAAAAATGGTGTTTGGGTTGTTGTTTGTATTAATGATGATCTTTCTACTGGCCTTTTTATTTAAAAAATATATTGGATCAAATCTTATTGTTAATACGTCATTAAAAACGATTGCCGGGGTTTCGGTTGGCCAGAAGGAACGGGTTGTTTTGGTTCAAATTGGTGAACGGCAGATATTGGTAGGGGTATCACCGGGTCAGGTAAATATTCTTTATACCCTTGAAAAGGGTGAAGAAGTCAGTGTTAAGGACGAAACGTCAAAATATTCTTTTTCAGAAAAATTTAAACAGAGCATGACTCAACTGGAAAAGAAATGAAAATTCTAGCTGTTTTAATTTTGGTGATGTTTCCAGTGCTGGCAAATGCTGAGCCAGGACTTAATGCACTATCGATGACAGTTAATCAGGATGGCACTGAGACTTATTCCCTGAGTATTCAAGTTTTGGTGTTGATGACGCTGCTGACCTTTATTCCAGCGGCTATTCTAGCAATGACAAGTTTTGTTCGCATCGTGATTGTTTTAGCCTTGTTGCGACAGGCCATTGGTACGATGACCACGCCTACAAACCAGATTGTGATTGGCTTGGCGCTGTTTATGACATTTTTTGTCATGGCACCGGTTTTTGATCGGGTTCATGGTGAGGCATTTGAGCCTTATATGAATGAAGAGATTTCCAGTGAAATAGCGCTGATGCGAGCAGGTAAGCCGTTCAAACAATTTATGATGGATCAGGTCAGGGAGACTGATTTGGCTTTATTTATTGATATGTCGGGTAAAGATATTGATGAAGAAAATCTTGATGATGTACCTTTTTCAATTTTAGTGCCTGCCTTTCTCACCAGTGAATTAAAGACAGCATTTCAGATTGGTTTTATGATTTTTATCCCCTTTTTGATTATTGATCTTGTAGTTGCCAGTGTATTAATGGCGATGGGGATGATGATGTTGTCGCCACTGATTGTGTCACTGCCATTCAAAATTATGATGTTTGTTTTAATCGATGGCTGGGTATTGGTGCTGGGTACTCTGGCATCAAGTTTCTACGTGGCTTGATGAGGATCTGTTATGACGCCTGAAGTTGTTTTAGATATAGGTAGGGAGGCGCTTGAGGTTCTTACGATAATGGTGATGATTATTTTGTTGCCAGCGCTGGCTGTTGGCTTGGTTGTCAGTGTTTTTCAAGCGGCTACCTCAGTGAATGAACAAACACTTAGCTTTATTCCTAAATTGCTGGTGACATTTGCTGTGATTATGATTGCCGGGCCATGGCTTTTAAATCTGTTAGTGAATTACTTTCAAAGACTGATTTCTAATATTCCCAACGTAATAGGCTGATGGGAGTGAGTTGTGAGCGTTAATTATGATCAGTTTATTAATCAGTTAGTCTGGTATCTGTTGCCGATATTCAGGGTTGCTGCATTTGTAATGGCGGCCCCCATACTCAGTACCGGCATGATTCCAATGAATGTCAGGGTGATTATTTCGGTTGCCATAACCGTTGCTATTTTTCCTTCACTTACACCTAATGACTCGGTTGATCCCGTATCATTAGAGATGATTTTTTTGATCTTTCAGCAGATATTGATTGGTGTTTCGCTGGGTTTTGTTATGCAATTGATTTTTGCGGCCGTGGTTATGGGGGGGCAGATTATTGGTATGCAAATGGGCTTGGGTTTTGCTCAGATGATGGACCCTCAAACCGGTGTCAGTGTTCCAGTGGTGAGCCAGTTTTATAACATCATTGCCGTGTTATTGTTTTTGTCAATTAATGGCCACTTGGTACTTATTCAGGTGCTGGGTGAGAGTTTTAATCTATTACCGATTGGTGGTTCTGGGATGCCTTTGTCAGCTATTGAATCGCTGGTCTATTTTTCAGCCTGGATATTTTCCGGTGCCTTAATTATGGTCTTGCCTGCAGTAGTGGCGCTGCTGATGATTAATATGGTGATGGGGGTCATTACTCGTGCAACACCGCAAATGAATATTTTTGCAGTCGGTTTTTCAATTACGATTACAGCAGGTTTTATTATCATCATGGTGACTCTTTCTACAGCATTGCCACAGTTGAGCATGTTGTTTAATGAAGGGTTTACGTTTATGCGCGAAATGTTGATAGCAGGCTAAGACGATGGCAGAGTCTGCAGATGGCCAAGAAAAATCCGAAGACCCCACGGATAAAAAGATTTCGGATGCGAGGGAAAAGGGGCAACTTGCCCGTTCTCGTGAACTGACGACGACAGTGATGATGTTGTCATCTGCGATTGGGCTGTTAGTGTTTGGTCCGTTGATTGTTTCTAGTATCGGCGCTGTGATGGTGAATAATTTTTCTATCAAACGTGCCCAGGCCTTTGACACGATATATATGCTGGATGCATTCTTTAATTCCACCTCACAGATGTTGATTGCGTTAGCGCCATTTCTTATGCTGTTGATTATATCTGCAATTGCAGGGTCTATTGTACTGAGTGGTTGGAATTTCAGTGTTAAGGCGTTAGCAGTTAAACCTTCCAAACTAAACCCTATGTCGGGTATGAAAAGGATCTTTGGCCCACAAGGCATGATGGAGCTTGGCAAGGCGCTCGCCAAATTCTTTGTTATTTCAGCTGTAGGTTTGGTTGTTTTGTATTCAACATCAAACCCAGTGCTTGGCTTAGGACTAGAGCCGGTTAAAAAGGCGATTGCTCATTCAGGTGAACTAATATTTTGGGGCTTTCTGTGGGTGAGTATGTCATTAATACTTATTGCGGCTGTTGATGTGCCTTTTCAACTGTGGAATCACAAGCGTCAACTCAAAATGACCAAACAAGAGGTCAAAAATGAGACTAAGGATACTGATGGTAGTCCTGAGCTAAAAGCACGAATTCGTCAAACACAGATGGAAATGGCCTCACGGCGGATGATGGAAGCGGTGCCTGATGCTGATGTAATTATTACCAACCCGACGCATTTTTCAGTGGCAATTAAATATGATCAGGAACACATGCGTGCCCCAATTGTGGTTGCCAAGGGGGCTGATCAGATTGCCTTTGAAATAAGAAATGTTGCCAAAGAACATCGTATACCAATTATGTCGTCTCCGGCATTGGCTCGTGCGGTTTATTTTACGACTGAAATCGACGATGAAATACCTGAAGGCTTGTATTTGGCGGTTGCCAGGGTATTGGCTTATGTCTTTCAATTACGTGATCAATTTAGTTCTACCAAGCTCGGTGGCTTTGATTCGGGTGATCTGCCTATTCCTGATGATATGCAGTTTGATGCGAAGGGCAAACGGGATGAGTAGTAAGAGGTTTTGACGTATGAAAAATATTAATAATATGCCGTCATTTTCGCAGTTGATGCGCCAGGGTCTGGGCGTTCCGTTAATGTTGATAATCATGCTAGGTATGTTGATTGTCCCCATGCCGGCATTAGCTCTGGATACGCTGTTCACCTTTAATATTTCACTTTCTATTATCATTTTGCTGGCGGCCGTTTATGCTAAACGGCCACTTGATTTTGCTGTCTTTCCCACGGTTATTCTATTGGCAACATTGTTGCGTTTAGGCTTGAATGTTGCCTCAACACGTGTGGTTTTGTTAGAGGGACACACCGGGACAGATGCGGCAGGCAAGGTGATTGAGGCCTTTGGTGAGTTTGTTATTGGTGGTAATTATGCGGTGGGTTTGGTTGTGTTCGGTATTTTGGTGATTATCAATTTTGTGGTGGTTACCAAAGGAGCCGGACGCGTTTCTGAAGTGTCGGCACGCTTTACATTGGATGCCATGCCCGGCAAACAAATGTCGATAGATGCGGATTTGAATGCTGGCCTGCTTACCCAGGAAGAGGCGCAGGAGCGGCGCAAAGATGTTATTCAAGAGGCTGATTTTTATGGCTCTATGGATGGTGCCAGTAAATTTGTTCGTGGTGATGCGATTGCCGGCATTCTGATCCTGTTTATTAATATATTTGGGGGATTGGCGATTGGTATTGCTCAGCATGACATGCAGTTTTCTGATGCGGTTAGAAACTACACTTTATTGACCATTGGTGATGGGCTGGTGGCTCAGATTCCTTCTCTGGTGTTATCTACTGCAACGGCCATTATTGTGACTCGTGTGACCAGCTCACAGGATATGGGGGGTCAAATTCTAGGGCAGTTGTTTGAAGATCCAAGGGTGTTGGTTGTGACAGCCAGTATTCTCGGTTTGCTTGGCATTATTCCTGGTATGCCCAATATTGCTTTTTTGTCTTTAGCTGCGGTCTTTGCTGGTGCTGCCTATATGAAAATGAAAGTGAAATCAAAGCAGCAAGAAGAGGTTGCGTCACAAGAACTCAAGGTTGCAGCAGAAGAGGCTGTGCCCGAAGTCAAAGAGCTGACGTGGGATGATGTGGTTCCCGTTGATATTCTAGGCTTGGAAGTAGGTTATCGACTGATCCCTTTGGTGGATAAAACCCAGGGGGGGCAGCTGATGGGGCGTATCAAAGGTATCCGTAAGAAACTGACCCAGGATCTGGGCTTCTTGATTCCGTCAGTGCATATTCGTGACAACCTTGAACTGTCGCCGGATACTTATCGTATTACGCTGCTTGGCGCGACGATGGGTGAGGCGACTATCCATCCGGACCGTGAATTGGCGATTAATCCGGGTCAGGTTTACGGTGCTTTACAGGGTATTCCCGGTAAAGATCCTGCCTTTGGTCTTGATGCTACCTGGATTGAGCCCTCGCAGCGTGATCAAGCTCAAGCAATGGGTTACACCGTGGTTGATGCCAGCACGGTTGTTGCCACCCACCTGAGTCATATCATCAGTACTCATGGTTATGAGTTGCTGGGGCGTGAAGAGGTACAACAATTATTGGACAATGTTGCCAAGGTGGCGCCCAAACTTGTTGAAGGCCTGGTGCCGGATATTCTGCCCCTGGGTGGGGTGGTGAAGGTGTTGCAAAGCCTGCTTGAGGATGGCATTCCTATCCGTGATATGCGTCGAATCGTCGAAACCTTGGCGGACGAAGGCGGCAGGAGTCAAGACCCCGCTGTTTTGACATCAATGGTCAGGGTCGCGCTTGGACGGTCAATGATTCAACAAATCAATGGCATAGCGTCAGAACTGGCTGTGATTACCCTTGATCCTGCATTGGAACAGTTATTGCAAGAGTCTGTTAGGACAGCAGGAAGTGGTGGCCTCGGACTTGAGCCCGGTCTGGCAGAGAATATGTTTTCTTCCCTGGGTGAGGCAGCGCAGCGACAAGAGATGAACGGTCAGCCGGCGATATTGTTAGTGTCGGCACTGATCAGACCTGTATTGGCGCGTTTGATCAAGGGTTCTATCCCTGCTTTGAAAGTGTTGTCTTATAACGAAGTACCTGACGACAAACAGATCAAAATCACGTCGACAGTGGGGGGGCAGCAAGCACCGTCACTGGGTTAATCAGGGCTGAACTGATTAGGTGATAGTGTGATGCGGAACGAGGTAGATAGCGATGAAAATAAAGCGTTTTTTTGCACCTAATGTCAGGTCGGCAATGCGTATGGTTAAGGAGGAGCTGGGTGAAGATGCCGTGATCCTTTCCAATAAACGTGTGAATGGCGGCATTGAAATTATCTCGGCGATTGACTACGACGAAAATGCGTTACGCCGTGAGGTTCAACAAGAGCGCGAGGTTGAAAAACGCCCTGTTGTCATGTCGGTAGATGATATTGCGCTGCGGCAGAATAAAACCTATTCCGAGCTTAGCCAACAGCCTGATAAGGATGTTAATAATAAGGTCCGAGAAATAAATAAAGAAAAACCGCAGATGATTTGGAGTCAGGAGCCTACCCTGATGGAAATGCGTGGTGAGATGAAAACAATGCGCGGACTGTTGGAAACTCAGCTTGCTGAACTGGCCCTAAAAGATCAGAAAATTTCCAATCCTTTTGAGTATGAATTAAAGCAACGTATGGCCAGGCTTGGTTTGGGTACAAAGTTGGCGGCTGAACTGCTTCAGTCTTTACCAAAAGAAGGGAGCGTGGATGACTTGTGGCGCCGTTTATTGGGCAAGCTGGCAGTGAAATTGTCAGTGACAGACGACGATATTTTAACACAGGGTGGTGCCGTGGCCCTGATTGGCCCTACTGGGGTTGGCAAAACCACCACCGTTGCAAAATTGGCGGCGCGTTTTGTGATGCGGCATGGCGCGCGCAGCGTGGCCTTGATTTCGACTGATAATTTCCGTATTGGTGCTCATGAACAGCTGAAGGCTTATGCCCGAATTCTGGATGTGCCGATTCGTTTTGCCAATTCGGCGGATACCCTGCAAACGGCACTGGACCACTTCTGCGACAAACGCTTGGTACTCATTGATACGGCAGGTATGAGTCAACGGGATTTACGTCTGACAGAGCAGTTTTCTGTGTTGCAGGGCGAGAGTGACAGGGTGAGAACCTATCTTGTGGCATCAACAACCTCCAGGTTGTCTGGTTTGCAGGAGGTGGTGCGTGGTTTCAAAGGTGTTGAATTGAGCGGTTGTATTTTGACCAAGGTGGATGAAAGTACCTGTCTCGGTCATGCGTTGGATGTGGTTATTCAGCAGCAACTACCGGTCGCCTATGTCAGCGACGGGCAACGTGTTCCTGAGGATTTACAGCCAGCCAGAGCCCACACTTTGGTGAGCCGAAGTGTGGCGATAATGCAGGAAAGTGCAGATTTACTTGAGGATGAACTGATAACAGGGATTCAGGTTGCTGAGGTTGGAAGTTAATGCTCATGATGGAGAGTCAGATGGATCAGGCGGCAGGACTAAGAAAGGTAAGCAATCCGAGACCCGTCAGGGTTATCGCGGTGGCAAGCGGTAAAGGGGGGGTCGGTAAAACCAATGTTTCAGTAAACCTTGGCCTGGCAATGGTGGCCGAAGGCAAGAAGGTCATGCTGATGGATGCCGATTTGGGCTTGGCCAACATCGATATTATGCTTGGCCTGCACCCGGAATATAACCTGTCTCATGTCATTAATGGTGAGCGGACGCTGGAAGAGGTTATTGTTGAAGGTCCGAAGGGGCTTCAGATTATTCCGGCGTCATCCGGTACTCAGAGTATGACGGAGTTGACGCCCGCTGAACATGCGGGTGTTATTCAGGCCTTCAGCGAGGTTGGTCATGATCTGGATGTATTGATTATTGATACGGCAGCAGGGATTGCTGACTCGGTAATAAGCTTCACTCGTGCAGCGCAGGAAGTGATTATTGTTGTTTGTGATGAACCGACTTCTATAACCGATGCTTATGCCCTGATTAAATTATTGAATCGAGATTACGGAATTCAACGATTTAGGGTACTATCAAACATGGCTCATAGTATGCAGGAAGGGCGTGAGCTGTTTAATAAAATGGTTAAGGTTACGGATCGTTTTCTTGATGTAACCTTAGATTTTATGGGAACAGTGCCCTACGATGAGTATCTAAGAAAGGCATTGCAGAAACAAAAGGCGGTTATTGACGCGTTTCCTCGAAGCAAGGCAGCTATGGCGTTTAAGACCTTAGCCAAAAGAGCAGATAATTGGCCGATCCCCAGAAGCGCGGGTGGACACTTGGAATTTTTTGTGGAAAGGCTGATTCAGAGTGCGCAATAATATCGAAGGGGTACTGCAATGAATGGACTCGCAACGTACAGCAAGAATATGCAACCAAAAAAAAAGAACACAAACAGAGATAGAGATGACTTGGTCGTGCTGCATGCACCTTTGGTGAAGCGTATTGCCTATCACTTAATGTGCCGCTTACCCCCTAGTGTTCAGGCCGATGACCTGATCCAGGCGGGTATGATTGGCCTGCTTGAAGCTGCCCGCAATTATGATTCCACACAGGGTGCCAGTTTTGAAACCTATGCGGGTATTCGCGTCCGTGGCGCCATGCTTGATGAAATCCGTAAAAACGACTGGGCACCTCGTTCTGTTCATCGTAAGGCCCGTAAAGTGGCTGAGGCAGTGCGTCAGATCGAAAGTATGATGGGCCGTGATGCCCGTGATAATGAAGTTGCTGAAGCGCTTGAAATGTCACTGAATGAATACCATCAAACACTCCAGGCCGCGAGTGGCTATCTAGTGCTTAGTTTTGATGATCTTGGTGCAGATGATGAGGCTGTTGCCACGAATATCAATCTTTCTTCTGTGGCAATGACACCGTTTGATGGGCTGCAAAAAGAAGATTTCAAGCGCAGTTTAGCAAAAGCTATCGCCGGCCTGCCTGAGCGTGAATGCCTGGTTATGACGCTTTACTATGATGAAGAGTTGAATCTGCGTGAGATAGGCTCAGTTTTGGGTGTCAGTGAATCTCGCGTTAGTCAAATTCACAGTCAAGCCTTGATACGTTTACAGGCCCGTTTGGGGCAGTGGACGAAAAAGGATTCAGATTAATTTAAATCAAGCCTAAACATTTCCGGCTAAGTGCAGATAACAATAGGGAGATTATGGAACATTAAATAATAGAGTCCATAATTCTTTCAAGAGTCACTAGGTAAATGGAGGTTTCTAGTCTTGGATAAGAATATGAAGATCCTGATTGTGGATGATTTTTCTACAATGCGCAGGATCATAAAAAACCTGTTAAGAGATTTGGGTTTCAGCAATACCGATGAAGCCGATGATGGTAATACCGCTTTACCAAAGCTTCAGACGGGTAAATTTGATTTCCTTGTAACTGACTGGAATATGCCAGGTATGCAGGGAATTGATCTCCTTAAGGCCGTTCGAGCCGACCCTAACCTTGCAAGTCTCCCTGTTCTGTTGGTGACTGCTGAAGCCAAAAAAGAACAGATTGTTGAAGCTGCTCAGGCCGGTGTTAACGGCTATGTGGTTAAGCCTTTTACAGCCGCTACGTTGAAGGAAAAAATCGATAAGATTTTTGAACGCATCGAAGCTGGTTAAGGTTTAGCGACACGCATCTGAGACAAAGGGACTTCATAATGAACGAAAATAATATTTGCAGTGATGGCGGCCTCGAGTATGCAAAAAAATTAGTTGCTTGTATCGAACAGGGTCATCAGGAAGAAGCTGAGAAGGTCATGGAAGATCTATCTGCCCTGCGAGAAAATAATTTGTTCCAAGAGCTGGGAAAGCTTACCCGTGATTTGCATGACACAATGGTTGGCTTTCAGCTCGATAGTAAAATTGCAAACATGGCTGAAACGGATATTCCTGACGCTACAGAGCGTTTAAATCACGTCATTACCTTGACCGAGCAAGCAGCAGAAAAAACACTTTCTGCGGTTGAGACATCAATGGTTCTTTTTGATGAGCTTCGGGAAAAGAGTGAAAAACTGCATGGAAATTGGGGCCGTTTCAGGAAGCGTGACATGGATGTCGATGAATTTCGTTCTATGAGTGCTGAATTGGATGAGTTTTTTCAGTGGCTGGGTCAAAAAACACCTGATATTAGCGCAAGTCTTTCCGACATTATGATGGCACAGGGGTTTCAGGACCTGACCGGGCAGATTATTGGTCGAGTTATTACCCTGGTACAGGATGTTGAGGAGGGACTGGTGGGCTTGATTCGTATGACGGGACAAAGAATGAATGTTTCTGGGGCTAAGGAGAAAGACAAGAAAAAGGATGGGCCGGATATTGAAGCGGCTGGGCCCGCTGTGCCTGGTGTTGATAAAGGTGACATCGTTAACAGTCAGGATGATGTTGATGATCTTTTATCCAGTCTGGGTTTTTGAGTATAACGGGGCGATGATTTAGATGGCAATTGATCTGAATGATGAAATTCTGCAGGATTTTCTGGTTGAGGCGGGTGAAATTCTTGAGCTGCTCGGTGAGCAGCTAGTAGAACTTGAGCAGGCACCAGATGACCTGGAACTCTTGAATGCAGTGTTCCGTGGTTTTCACACAGTCAAAGGAGGTGGTGGTTTTCTGGGGCTGGATACGCTGGTCGCAGTCTGTCACCGTGCCGAAGATGTCTTTAATCTGCTACGACAAGGTGAGCGACAAATTACGCCGCAGTTGATGGACGTGATTCTACGGGTCACCGATGTTGTTAACGATATGATGGATTCTATTCGTTCTGGCATAGATCCTGATGCTGCTGACCCAGCATTGTTAGAGGCGCTTGAAGCGATATTAAAAGGTGAAGAGGATGCTGGGACAGTTGGGCCTGCGCCTGTTGTTGAAGAAACGCCTGAGGTGGTCGTAGAGTCTGCAGTGGCTTCAACACCGTCTGATGAAATTACAGATGATGAATTTGAAGCGTTATTGGATGATTTGCATGGTCAAACGAACAGTCCAGATCCGGTTGAAGCGGCAGCGGCTCCAGCGGATTCAGATGAAATTACTGAAGATGAATTTGAAGCGCTGTTAGATCAGCTGCATGATGCGGCACCAAAACAAGAAGTCGCAGTTGAAGAAGTTAAGGCCGGTGAGGTGGCAGCTACGAGTACTCGCTCATCGGATGAGATTAGTGAGGATGAATTTGAGGCCTTGCTGGATGATCTTGATGCCAAGAAAAAAGCTGCTGCCCCAACAGTAAAGACTGAGCCGGCACCGAAACCTGCATCTGCGCCTGCACCGAAAAAAGAAGCTATGCCTGCTGCAGAGCCCAAAAAGACAGAAACAAAACCAGCTGCCAAGATTGCTAAAGAAGCGCCTCCAGCTGAAACGACTGTCAGGGTCGATACTAAGCGGCTGGATGATATTATGAATCTGGTTGGTGAATTGGTATTAGTGCGCAACCGCATGGCGACACTGAAATCGACTATGACGGCGGATGAAGAGGTAGCTAAGGCCATTGCCAACCTTGATCTGGTCACCGCAGATCTGCAAAGTTCGGTGATGAAAACACGGATGCAGCCGATTAAAAAGGTGTTTGGTCGTTTTCCTCGTGTTGTCCGAGATCTTGCCCGCAGTCTCAAGAAAGAGATCAATCTGGAATTGATTGGTGAAGAAACCGATCTTGATAAAAATCTGGTTGAGGCGTTGGCTGACCCATTGGTGCATCTGGTGCGTAATGCGGTGGATCATGGTATTGAATTGCCTGATGAGCGTGAGCAGGCAG
The DNA here is from genome assembly GCA_024277755.1 of Gammaproteobacteria bacterium. Lineage (GTDB taxonomy): Bacteria > Pseudomonadota > Gammaproteobacteria > Tenderiales > Tenderiaceae > Tenderia. The sequence goes on from JAJRUN010000143.1 coordinate 17,508, forward strand.
GTAAGGTAAGGGCGGGTACGGTGGTTTTGTCGGCAACCCAGGAAGGCGATCATATTCTGCTGACGATTGATGATGATGGCAAAGGCATGGATGCAAATATTTTACGTGCCAGTGCGGTAGAAAAAGGCATGATGGATGAGGATGCGGCTGCACGACTGGATGATAAGGCATGTTATAACCTGATTTTTTCACCAGGGTTTTCAACCAAAGCAGAAATCTCAGATGTCTCTGGGCGTGGTGTTGGCATGGACGTTGTCAAGACCAGGATTTCACAATTAAATGGTGCGGTTGAGGTTGACTCTACGCTTGGTAAGGGCAGCCGTATTACCATTAAGCTGCCGTTAACACTCGCTATTATGCCAACGTTGATGGTTGTGTTAGCAGGGCAGGTGTTTGCTTTGCCTCTTGCCAATGTGAATGAAATATTTGATATGGAGTCAGCCAAACTTAGCACTGTAGACGGCAAGGAAGTTGTCATCATTCGTGAAAAGGCGGTGCCGCTGGTTCGACTGAGCAATTGGTTGGTGAAAAATTCAGGTCAGGCACCTGCTGTTGAAAGTAATGGGTTTGTGGTTGTTACCACCATTGCCGGTCAGCATATCGGCTGTGTTGTTGACCAACTGGTTGGTCAGGAAGAGGTTGTGATCAAACCGTTGGGTGCTATGTTGCACGGAACCAAAGGGGTTTCAGGTGCAACCATTACAGGCAATGGTGGAATCGCCCTGATACTTGATATGCCAGGGTTGATGGAAACCTATGCCAGTCGTATTTAGGAGAACAGCATGGCAGTTCGGGTACTTGTCGTTGATGACTCATCGTTTTTTCGGCGACGATTAACCGCGATTTTCAATAGCGATACACACCTTGAAGTTATTGGTGCTGCAGTTAATGGCCTGGAAGCCGTTGAGCTGGTGAAGAAGCTCAAACCTGATGTTGTGACCATGGATATTGAAATGCCCGTTATGGATGGCATTACAGCGGTCAAAAGAATCATGCAGTCTAATCCACTGCCCATTTTGATGTTTTCATCTCTGACTACCGATGGTGCGCAGGCGACTCTGGACGCGCTTGAGGCTGGAGCTGTGGATTTTCTGCCTAAGCGGATGGAAGATATTTCCCAGGACAGGGACGCGGCTAAACGGCAGTTGTGTGCCAGGGTTCGTTTGATTAGTGCCAGAGGGTTGAAAAAATCGGATGCCCCTGCGGCTGTACGATCTGCAATTAAAAAAATAGAACCCGCAATATTGAAACCATCGGCACCGATAAAAAATCGCCGCGGTGGCTATCGTTTACTAATCCTGGGCACCTCAACAGGTGGCCCGGTGGCGCTGCAAAAAGTGTTAACCAGTTTACCAGCCACATTTCCACTGCCTATTTTGTTGGTTCAGCATATGCCTGCCAGTTTTACCCCTGCGTTTGCTGAGCGGCTCAACAAACTTTCTGGAGTATCTATCAAGGAAGCATGTGATGGTGATCATTTGCAAAAGGGTTGGGCATATCTGGCACCTGGTGGTAAGCAGATGTTAGTTGAGGACCAACGTGGAGCAAAGGTGATCAGGGTTATTGAAAGCCCTGCAGATCAAACCTATAAACCCAGTGTTGATATAACGTTTGGTTCAGCTGCAAAATTGTTTGCTAGTGATGTGCTTGCTGTCGTCATGACCGGGATGGGGGCTGATGGTCGCGAAGGTGCAAAAATGCTGAAAAATAAAGGCTCTACTGTTTGGGCTCAAGATAAGGAAACCAGCGTGATTTATGGCATGCCCGCAGCGATTGCTGAGGCAGGTCTGGCCGATAATATATTGCCATTGGATGCGATTGCCTCGGCGTTGATGGACAGCGTTTGACTGGCGCATGGATATTTTAACGCTTTTGGGCTTACTGATTGGTTTTGGTGCCATCATTGGTGGCAATATCCTCGAAGGTGGGCATACATCATCACTGTTGCAGCTGACAGCGGGGTTGATCGTGCTTGGTGGAACAGTGGGGGCAGTGCTGGTGCAGACTCAGCTGCCTGTTTTTATCCGTTCACTGAAAATGTTGGTATGGGTGTTTAAACCGCCAAAGGTTGAACAAAAAGCGGCGGTTGAGAAGATTGTCGGCTGGAGTAATATTGCTCGTAAAGAGGGCTTGCTGGGGCTGGAATCCTTGGTTGAGGCAGAGACTGACCTGTTTGCCAGGAAGGGATTGCAATTGCTGGTGGACGGCAGTGAACCTGAGTCTATTCGCAATATTCTTGAGGTTGAGATTGATGTAAAGGAACATTTTGATACTCAGGCTGCCAAGGTGTATGAAGGCTACGGCGGTTATTCACCTACCATAGGCATTATCGGTGCGGTGATGGGGTTGATTCACGTGATGAATAATCTTGCTGACCCAAGCAAGTTAGGTGCGGGAATAGCTGTTGCCTTTGTTGCGACAATTTATGGCGTTGCGCTTGCCAATCTAATCTTTTTACCGGTGGCGAATAAATTGAAAAGCCATATTCATAACCAGTCTCAGTTCCGTGAAATGGTGGTTGAAGGGGTGATTTCAATTGCTGAGGGTGAAAACCCAAGGAATATCGAAACCAAGCTGGAAGGTTATCTGGGCTAACATTTTGTTTGGTCTTGCACTGAAGGCATGGATATTGCTTTGATTCCCGTGGTGGTCAGAATCTTGACTCATTATGAATAGGGATTGGTTAAAGCTTAAGCATGGCGCGTAAAAAGAAACCTGAAGAACATGTGAACCACGAGCGTTGGCTGGTCTCTTATGCCGATTTTATTACTCTATTGTTCGCCTTTTTTGTGGTTATGTATGCGTTATCATCTGTTAATGAGGGCAAGTATCGGGTGTTGTCTGACTCCTTGGTTGCCGCCTTTCATGATGCACCGCAAAGCCTGAGACCGATTCAGGTTGGTGATCCTATTAAGGCACCGCCGGTTATTTTTTCTGATGCCTTGCCAACGTTAAAGATCCCACAGATATCCCCCGAGCAGTCACGCGATAAAACCCCGCAGCATGAGGGTAAAGCCGGGCAGCGTGATCGTCAGAATCTACACAAAATGCAGAAACAGTTGGAAAGGGCTCTGGGTACTATGATTGAGCGCGATCTGATCACGGTTAAACGCACAGGTAAGGGGCTGGAAGTTGAGATCAACTCCTCGATTTTATTTGATAGTGGCAAGGCGCTGATTCAGCCAGGGGCTGTACCGGTATTGGTGGGGATTGCAGCCTCAATTAAATCATTTCCGAATGCGATTCAGGTTGAGGGCTATACCGATAATATCCCTATTGAAACCCTCGCCTACCCATCTAACTGGGAGTTGTCGGCCGGGCGAGCTTCCAGTGTTGTTCATCTTTTCAGTGACGAAGGGGTCGATCCGTTCCGGTTATCGGCAGTCGGTTTTGGCGAGTTTCGGCCGGTTGCTGCAAATACCAGTGCTGAAGGGCGTGAGCGCAATCGTCGGGTAGTGGTGGTGGTTATGTCTGAGGCCGCCTCAAAATTATATGATAAGGAACAGGTTATTGAGATTACAGCTGCCAGCAAACGGCAGCAGAATATAGACCTGGATGAACCACCATCGTTGACCGAGATGCCGATTATGAGGCCACCGGCTCAGGTGCCTGAAAATGGTTTTCCTGAAGACCTGCCATTGCGTGGCCGTGGTGGTAGCTCCAGTAATATTGATGAGCAAAATCAGTTGATGACTATCATTGAAACCATAGAAGAGGGCGGTGGTGCCGGAGGGGTGTCTCCATGAAGGTTTGGGCAATTGCCAATCAGAAAGGGGGGGTCGGTAAGACCACCACAGCCGTTAGTTTAGCGGGGGTATTGGCGCAGCGAGGCAGTCGCGTTCTGGTGCTTGATTTAGATCCGCAGGGGTCTTTGACTTCCTATTTTCGTTATAGCCCAGATGATCTGGAAAGCAGTATTTTCACACTGTTTCAGAATCAGGCCGTCAACCCGTATAGCCTGGTGCGCCCTACTCGTTTTGAAGGTATGCATATTTTGCCTGCAACCATGGGCCTGGCGACTCTGGATCGCCAATTGGGGGCCAAGAGTGGCATGGGTCTGGTGATCAGCAAGGCACTGAAGGCCATGACGGATAAATATGATTACGCCCTGATTGATTGTCCACCGATGCTGGGAGTGTTGATGGTAAATGCAATGGCCGCCTGTGATCATTTGGTGATTCCAGTGCAGACCGAGTTTCTGGCCTTGAAAGGGCTGGAGCGGATGTTAAAAACGCTGACCATGATTACGCGTTCAAGAAGTGTTCGCTTGCCATACACGATTGTACCGACCATGTTTGATCGTCGTACTCGCGCATCAACAGAGACACTCAGGCTGTTGCGTACTCGTTATGTTGATGATTTGTGGAACTCTGTAATCCCTGTCGATACCCAGTTTCGTGAAGCGAGTCGCATGGGCGTGCCGTTGCCAATGTTGCTGCCACAGTCTCGCGGCGTTATTGCCTATGAGCGTCTGCTGAATGCTTTGCTTAGTCATGATGCCAAACAAGCGCAAACGGCGGCGATATGAGCACGGAAGACAAAAAACAGCATGCCTGTGAATTCGAACATGAAGTTGCTCTAAAAGTCTATATTGATGCCTTGTTGTTGGAGCCAGAAGCAATAGAGGTGATGCCTGAAACGGTTGTGCCTGTCGCTGAGCAAGTTGAGCTTGCAACAGCGATAGAGATTAACGTCGAAACACCGCTTGAGGTTGCTGAGGCAGAAACAGCCTCCTCGCAAAAAATAGATTCACCAGCCGAGCTGATGGCTCCTGTTGCAGGTGAGATAGTTGAATATTTACTTTTCAAAGTGGCAGGCTTTTTAACCCTGTCGGTACCATTGGAGCGATTGAACGGGATAGTAAAATGGAATGGTGAGATAACACCGATACCAGGCCATGCGGACTGGTTCTTGGGCTTGATTTCAAATCGTGGTCGGCAGGTTAAGGTGATTGATATTGCAAAGTTTGTCATTCCTGAAAACCATAAATCACGTCAAGCGGTTGAGGAAGAGCGGCAGTTTAAGCATTTATTGTTGGTAGACGGCGGCAGGTTTGGACTTGTTTGTGATGAATTGGGCCAGGTGTTGAAACTGAGCGCGGATAAAATTCGATGGCGTGACAATCGCAGTAGCCGCCCGTGGTTGGCTGGCACTATCATTGAGCAGATGAGTGCGCTGCTTGATGTGGATAGTTTTATTGAAATGCTAAAGGAAGACACACCTTTGGACGACGTATCATAGAGAGATTGTAGAAGCGGTTGATTTAATGTGAGCTCGCTTCCAAATGGAGTAAAAAAATTGTAATGCTAGGAGCAATAGTATGAGCCAGAGTGAAGAGGCAGAAAATAATCCCGTAACACAATGGGTGACATTTCGCCTAGAGGATGAAACTTATGGTGTGAATGTTATGCAGGTACAGGAAGTACTGCGTATGACTGAAATAGCCCCTGTCCCTGGTGCACCCTGTTATGTGCTGGGTATTATTAATCTGCGTGGTAACGTTGTTACTGTTATGGATACCCGTAGCCGTTTTGCCTTGCCCCCACATGAAACAGATGATGCAACGCGAATCGTGATTATTGAAGCAGAAGATCAGGTTGTGGGGATTATGGTTGATAGTGTGGCAGAAGTGGTTTATCTCAAACAGTCAGAGATTGAGGTTGCCCCCAATGTTGGTAATGAAGAAAGCTCACGCTATATTCAAGGTGTGGCCAATCGTGATGATGGCCTGTTGATTTTGGTTGATCTGGATAAACTCCTGACGGATGATGAATGGAAGGAGTTTAATAGTATGTAACTTCAGTCGGTTATCAAACGCATGAAGGTGTGTTTTGATTGCCTGAAAAAATGGGGAAGGATATGGCGGAAATTGATGGAACAAATCCGTTATTACCTGTTTGGCCACAGCGTCCGGCACGTAAGGTTGAGAAAGATGACCCTGCCAAGGAAAGGCCGAAAAAGCAGGAACAGGATAGGGAAAAGCCGCATAAAAAAGACAAAGGCAATGGCTCATTTCATATTGATGAATATGTTTAAGCCAGTTCAGGGAAATCGGGTTTATGGGTGATTTGTTTGCATTAACCATCATCGTCGTGACTGTAATTCTGGTCGTGGCCTTGCTGGTGCTCGCCAAAAAACAATCTAAAATGCAGCAACAGCTGTCTGAAAGCCAATGTCATGTTGAGCAATTGATGGATGAGCTGAAGGCCATTTATGCGGGAGCGGCAGGTCAGGGTAATCATATTGCCCGCATCGAAGAACAGCTTGGTCAGCTATCTGATCGCCAGGAACAGCTGGATGAGCAGGATCCCAGTAATCAAGGTTATAGCGATGCGATTGAGCTTATCCAGAGTGGTGCTTCAACTGATGAGTTGGTTCGTCATGGCCTGCGTCGTGAAGAAGCCGATTTGTTAATGCGTATGCATGGCGTGAAGTCTTTAGGCTAGCCGGCTAAACTTTTTCTGTGTAAGGCTGTTGGTCTGAAAGATAGTAGGCAAAGGCAATAATCTGTGCCACGGCTAAATAAAGGTTTTCAGGTATCTCGTCACCCAGATCTATTTGTGCCAGAGCAGCCACCAGTATCTCGTTATCTTCCTGAATAGGAATGTTATGTTCGCGGGCAATTTTTAAAATCTGCTCTGCCAGGTTCCCTTCACCTTTGGCGCTGACTTTGGGTGCTGTTTTACCATTCCATTTCAGAGCAACAGCCTTGGCTGGTTTTTGGGTCTTTTTCATACGTTTATATCCAAGACGATGTGAGGCAGATGGCTGGATATGGATGGTGGTGTGCCCGGGTAGCAGCATAGTTGACTGCTTTCCAGCCCAGCTTGATGATAGCGCTGACGCAGGTCTTCCAGGTTTTGATTGAATAGCTGGCTAGTCTCCACGTTTTCAGCCCAAAAGGTGGTAGAAACCTTATTGTCGATCAGTTTCAGTTTTACCTGCACCGGTCCCAGCCCATCAAGATCAAAGGCAAGATTAATGCTCCATTGTTGTTTGTTGTCTTTTTCATTAGGATGATTTTTATCATCTTCATTGATGGTGACGTCAAAAATATCAATGTGCTGATTATTGCGAATGGGCAGCTCAAAGGCCAAATTAAGCGGTGCTTGCTCGCTGCTTGGTAGTGAGGCAGCCTGGTGTAGCTGCGTGCGTGCCAAGCTTGATTCCACCTGTTTTCCCAATTCAAACAGCAGCAGTGGCAGATTGGTCAGACCGGCCAGATTTGCCTTTGCCCTGGGTTGTGCCTGTGGCGTCTTGCCTTGCAGCGGTGGCGGGGTGAATGGCTGGGGGCTTTGGCCAAGAGTTACTCGTGGCTCTGTATTGCCGGTCTTGGTGATTTGTTGTATTGCGCCAAACAAGCGCAACAAATTGAGTTTTAAATCAGTAGGTGGTGTATCAGTTGTGCTCGTTAGCATTTTTCCCGACGCTATTTGTGTTGTCCTGTTTCTGGCAAGTTTGTTGAGTCTGCTCTCAAGAAAAACACCTGAATTGAGTATGCTTTGTTTTAATTGAACGGCATTTGTTCCATTTTCTCTGGTTGGCAGTTGTTTGAGAAGTTGTTTGGTGATATCGAGAACAGCCGCCGGGATTGGGACGGTTTTACTCACGGATTGATTTAACCAGGTCAGGTTGGCAAGCAGGGTGGCCATGCTGGCCTGTTTGGGTAAGGCCTGTTTCAATAGGGCGTTGATGGCTATATCAGTGGTGACTGACTGGCTGGGCGGGTGTGAGGTGCCGCTTGAGGCTGACGTTGGGTTGAGCATGCGTGCCTGCAAGATGGGGTTGTCGCCTAACTGGCTGACGCGTAATTCTAGTTTTTGTCCGACAACCAGGCTGGCGGTTGTATCTGCCTGTAGTTGCTGGTTGGCAACTTGAATAATAAGGCTTTGTGGCGTGAGTTGTTTGATCACGGTGGCTTGCAGCATCTGGCCGACTTGCCAGTTGCTGATCGCACTGGGCGACTGTACCGGTTTGATAATACTTGCTGGTGAACCACTGATTTCCATGATAATGATAAAGGCAGCCTGGAATTGTCCGATGATGTCTATATTGCCAAGTCAAAATATGCTTGTATAGGTAATGATGAATATTAAGAGACCTTTGCACGATACAATCACGAGTAAAAATGGCTAATATTCTCCTGCTTTTCGTTAGAAAACTTGTCAATAGCTCGCTATTAACTGCATTTTCTGCCTCAATCAGAAAAATATTAGCTCATTTTCCTTTCGCGCC
>JAJRUN010000144.1 GCA_024277755.1 Gammaproteobacteria bacterium
ACCCGTAATGCTTCTGGAGTAAACGCTGGGTCAAGCAGCATGAACTCAATCCTGTCCAGAAACTGCTCAAGGTTCTCCCGGCTTTCGCCGATAATGCTGTGACGCTCAAAACGGCTGTCAAAGATATTTGAAGCGTATTCAGCCAGATCATCCATTTGTGCTTCGGAGCCCAGCGTTGCGGATGTGCCCACGCAAACCAGGTGATCAGTGGGCACCTGAAGCCGCGCCTTTAGGCGTCGAATCAACATCGCCAGATCAGAGCCTTGCGCGCCATCAAAAGTATGCAGCTCATCGACCATCAGATACTTCAAGGTATCTGGTTTATTATGTTGCCAAAGCATCTGATCCTTGGGCCGCATCAGCAGATAATCCAGCATTTTATAGTTGGTCAATAAGATATCCGGCGGGCTTTTGCGCAGTGTTTTTTTACAGGTAATCACCTGATCCGCAGTCATCTGTTTTTGATCCGTCACCTCAGCGCCACCGATAAACAGCCCAACACGCAGCTTACCTTGCAAGGCAGGTGTTGCGTGTATCACCGATGCAAAACGCTTGGCCTGATCGCCTGCCAATGCATTCATGGGATAGATCACAATTGCTTTTATACCTTGCCCGGCATGCCGCTGGCAATGATCCAGCACAGGATACAGAAAACATTCGGTTTTACCCGAGCCGGTGCCTGTTGCCACAAGCGTGCTTTTCGGCGAGGCATCACTGCGTAACCGTTGCCAGGCCTGTTGCTGGTGAACAAAAGGACTGTGCTCTGTCTTGAAAGCATCGAAAAATCCGGTGCTGTTTGTGTGTTTGGCAAATGGCAGGCTGATGCTGACATACGGCCCTTTGATAAACGCTCCACTCTCATTCTGCGGGTTCACCAACTGCTCAAACTTACCGGCAAACGGCCAGCTATCGGTTTCGAAACCGGTGACAATGAATTCGCGCAGGGATTTTGCAACGTCCTGTGCCAGAAGTGCGGGGATCATTCTGGTCTCTCACCATCACGACAGTGTTGTGGCAATTCCAGACTAGCCACTAACCCCGTTGCTTGAAGATCAGGTAACATACTCACCTCTGGACTTAATTCGATCTGGTATCTGGGCACAAAAACCTCGTTCGTTATGGATGCATCATAAATCTGGTTGATCGTGTAGGCCCTGCTTTTTCTACTACGTTTGGCGTAAGCCCCGTCTCATCGGCGACCGCAATAATTTCATCCTTATTGATCACAGATTCTGTCCTTTGGGTACCCATAGTCGCCATTTTGTTATCAGACGGCTGTTGTTCGCATGTTTATCAAGATGGGTGTATCCCGTTGTCAGACGTTTCGCGCATTCACTAATCAATGCAGCGCTAAAATCCAGCTTTTCAGCCAGGTAGCCTAATTTCTTAAACAAAGCGCCATTGTTGATTTGAATGGCATACTCCAGGAGCCTATTGGTGTCGTCTGGCTTGCTGTATATTTTTTTAAATTCAGACAAGCAATCCATCATATGCTGCACCCCAGCGCCAAGCGACGCGGATCTGTTGCGCTCCCGTCGATAGAGACTTGCTTGTTATGAGTCACAAGTCTAGAGTCTATCTTAAGTTGATTCTCCAAATCAGATTCTGCCCCCCAGGGAATTTCTCCAACAAGCTGTTGGAGTTATACTGAATCCGTGTACTCCAGATAAAAATGACGCATAAACCACAGGTTTTGCGTAGAAAAGCCGCTATGCCCTTCAAAGACCTGTTTCAGGTCTTTCGATAATTGCTCAACTTATTCCATGCACGTTCCTTACCAGAGCACGCCGACTTGATCTGCGTATTGTTCGATCTGACCATCCGCAGTCACCAGCCGTGCCTTTTCCACCTTGGCCTGTGCAATCAGTAACCGGTCAAACGGATCATTGTGATGCAAGGGCAAGTCTTGAACAGCCAGCACATGCTCCAGACTGGTCGACAGAATTTGCAGTTGGTTCGCTTCCTGCTGTACGTCAATCATCGTTTCCAGAGCAACATCCAGTTTCAGTTTACCCAGGCGTTGTTTAATGAGTATTTCCCAGGCACTGACCACACTCAGATATAAACTGTTTTCCAGTTCGAGGCAGGCTTGCAAAGCCGTGGCCGATAGCTTTTCCGGTGCCGTATCCAGCCAGATAAACGCAGGGTATCCAATAACAGCTTCATGCACCGGTCCAGAAGTGATCCGGTAAAGGCGCATTAAAGTCGTCACTCATCCAGGCCTTACCCTTGTGTTGTCCGAACGCCCGTGGTTTCTTTAATACTGGCGGGATAGCCACCAGTCTGGCGCACGGTTGATCACCTTTGGTGATAATGATTTCTTCGCCCTGACCGACCCGTTCGAGCAATTCGTTCAGATGGCCTTCGGCATCTTGCAGCGTTACATTCCTGGTCACCGTCATACCCTCTCTACCTGTGTTGCCACAATTCTACCATTCAGACGCAATAATTCGTTTACTACAGTAAGGCCTTATTGATAAGCCACCGGACGGAGTTCGTAAATTCGCCCATATTGTGCCGCCGACGCCAAATCTCCCTGATGAATCGCCTCTCTTACGTTGTCCAGTTTGCAAGCATCCTCAAGACTGAGATAAGGCGACCAACCTGTATCGTCGTCCAGTAATTCAACCTCTACCTCAGCCACATAGTGACCTTCATGTACATACTTGATTTTCTTTCGCTGCTTCATTGTTTCCGCCTCTGCGTCAATGATTCATCCCACTGTCCCGGATCAGGTCGATAGGCAGTGATCAGAACGGCTGGGGTTTTGTAACCTTTGGGGATACCCCACACAGCATGTATTGGCATACCCGATGTATCTTTCTGCAAGAGTAAAACACAGGGTCCCTTGGGATAGTCCGGATACTCCTCGACAACGACAGCATCCACTATTCCAGCGAGTACTTCTCTCGCGAATATCCCGTCATCCGCCAATTCATCGTATCCGTGCTCGGATATCCGTACTTCTCCAGAGATTATCAATGCACGCACTGTTTCAACAAATTTACTCAAACTTGATTCTCCATGTCAGTCGGCCTGTTTCCATAGAATGAGCGTCTGGAACATTTTGCATTGTCTGGAGGTTACACGGCAATGATACCCCACCTGATAATTCATCCGTTACGTCATATTAACCCTGTAGCAGTCTATTTTCTACTTTCTCCTCATTGAAGCATGATTGTCTACCGGCCTGTCTTCATTCTGCCATGCACAACTCTGGCAATATTCAAGGTAGATTACCAAAACGCTCGCTAAACACTTGCCAGGCGATACGATAGTCTTCCTCACGATCCGGCAGATAAAAGGGCGCGATGTAGGTGATGGTCTTTTCGCGAGGGCCGCCGGGCAGGGTGTCGTCGATGACGATGCGGTGGATTTTGCTGCCGTCGGGGATGCCGGGTTCGCCGTTGGCTTGCGGGGCGATGTCTTCCCAGCCCAGGGGTTTGGTTTCAATGTAACCATCGGGGAGTTCGAGAGTCAGCGGCGTGTCTTTTTTTCCGGCCTTACGCGGCAGGCCGACGCCGGTCAGTCCCTTGCTGGGGGTGAAGACGATGCGGCCGTTGATGTCGTACCAGGTTTCGCGTTCGTACTGGCGCATCACCGGGAATTGCACGCGGTAGATGGTGAGCAGTTCCTGCAGGGTGAGGCCGAGCGCCATGGCGACCAGGACATCGATTTCCAGCAGGGCCTGGCGGCGTTCGAAGTCAGTGCGCAGGGCTGATGACCTTTGCCACTCTTTATCAAGGATTTTAAAATACTCGCTGTTTAGTAAAGGAGATCCCACTGACCAACTATCCTGATTAAATAGATCACTCCAGCTATCTAACCACATATCCCTATACAGCGATGTTATGCAGCTCAAGGCAAGCGTCCTTGCTGCTATCTCTTTACTTTCAATGAAAGGGAAGCCTTTGAGTGTTGATTCATATACGTCAGATTTACCAGTGGTTTTAAGATAAAAATCAGCAATTATTGACTGACAAAAACCTAAAAATGAAATCAGATTTTTTGATTTTGAAAATGTTGTAGATAACACCGGATGTATATGAGCCACCTCTTTTGGTACGACACAACAAATCATTGACCGCTCTGAAGAACCTCCAAACATCCTGCGATTAACAAACCGATAATACTCCGTCACCCGTTTCGCCTCGGTCTCCCCTGCTTCAATCCACGGCACGCGGGGTATGCGGCGCTGGTATTCGGCAGGGTCGCAGGCGGGGATGTAGTTGCTGCGCGGCAGGTAGTCTTCGGGCAGGTTGGTGAGATCCAGTCTGTCATATGAACGATTGGTATCGCAGATTGCTCTTGGCGTTTGAAAAAACGGATTACCGACAAAAAAATGCGGGCCGGAGAGTATCCATTGCTCGGGGGAGTCGGGAAACTGCGTCTGGCGTTTTATGGTGCCATCATTTTGAGCATTGGTTTCATGCCACATTTCGAGCGAATAATACTCGCCCTTCAAATCCCCCAGGCGTTTGGGCTGGCGGGCAAACTTTTCCAGCACGGAGATCAACTCCTGTGAATGAATGGCGGGCAGGCGGGCCTGGATGGCCGGGGTGCCTGGTTCGTCATAAAGCATTGCAAAAGTATTTAATGCGTCCATATCAATATGGACAATTCGACTGGCATGACCTTGCGTATTCCATTTAGACTCGTCGTTTTTAATGCCAGGCACAGAACCTTTCCCATCATGGTTAAAGGAATGATCAATCGTCGATGGAGAACACAAATTTGATATAGTTGTAAATGATACGTTTTGCTCACATGCAGCATAAATGTTGATGCTGTAATAGTTTTGATTATCTATATCCGAAAATAATTTGAACTGATTTTGGAAATTAAAATGATATTTCAACCTCGGATAAACCTTCGCTCTAAACCCCCCACCCTTCGGATCATCATAAATCCCCTCCGGGTGCAAAAACCCACTGACACCCGCCTGGTTTCCCCAGCGCCATGCCTGCGGCAAAAAACATTTATACAGATTGGTCTGAATGCCCTTCAATTCCGGATAATTCTGCGCGGCATTCAGAAAGCTTTGCGTGCCTTCGGCTTCTTCCAGTTCATTGAACCAGCTTTGCTTCAATGCCGGGCTGCGTTCAAAGGCGGCTTCGCGCTCCGTCCTGAGCTTTGTGGCGCTCAATTTGTGCAACACAAACTGCGGATTGTAGTCACCCAGCACGCCGCCTTCGTTCCATTCCACTTTCAGCCAGGGCGGGTTGCCGAGCATAATATCGAAACCACCGTTGCCGGCGAAGACATCGGCGAAGGTCAGCTCCCAGTGGAAGAAGCGGTATTTATCGGCCAGCTCGTTGGCGAGTTTCAGGCGCGGGAACTGATCGAGCAGTTTTTCCAGATGCAGCTCGCCTTTGGCTGTTGTGACTGACTGTGTTTGTCTTGGATCGACGTCTTGTTCATCGGACGAAAGCGCAAGCTGTTGAGTTGGTTCTGGCTGAGTATCTTCAAAACGGTAGATTTTTCCTTGCAAAACAAGATTCAATTCGAACAACCAGATAGTTCTGTCCGGTAGTAAATCAACCTGATCCAACGGCCAGAACCACAGGGCGCACCAGTAATCCATCACCAGTTTCAGGCGGCGATACGGCGAGGCGATTTTAGAATTATGGTTGAAAATACCGCGCTTGCGGATCTGATCCTTTTCGTGGGTGCTGGTATGATATTCATCCGTTTGCTGACCCCAGATGGGAAAGCGGTCTTCGGTGCGGTTGCGGTCTTTACGCAACATGGTGGTATGTTCCTGCCACAAAAAATCAACCGCTTTACTGATTTGTTGCAGCAGACTGAGCTCATCGTTGGTTAAGGGTTTAACAAACTGTGTTTTCCACTGTTTGATTGTCTTGAAGGTGTCCGCTTTGAGCTGTTTGGCTTCTTTGTTATTGACAGCCACCATGCCTTCATCGGGCAACAGAAAGTGATAGACCTGTTCAGGATCACGTTGTGGCTTGAGTGGATCGATGCGTTTCGGTTCATGCCGGTACCACTTCTCGTCTTTTTGTTTGCTCAGCAATTGATCAGGCCGGTAGACTTGCCGGCGCGCACCGATCAGTGAGTTACCACAAAACAACTGATAACCAAACCAGGGGACGATGCTGGACTGGCTGAGGGCGTTCAGCCACAGCGATATTTCCGCCAGCTCAACGGCAATGGGGTTCAGGTCCACGCCGTAGACATTGTGGTCGGCGATGTGCATTTTGACCTGCTGCAGGGCTTCGCGGTAGTCCGCGTGGCTGATGTGCTGGTTCAGCTCCTGCTGTTTACGGGTTAAATAGGTTTCGGCAAGCTGATTGACCGCTTCGTTGAGGAAGGCGGCGCTGCCCATGGCGGGTTCGCAGATGGTCAGTTTGAGGATGTCATCGGTCTGCAAGCCTTGCAGGCGTTGCTTGAGGGTGTATTTCACCAGGCATTTGGTGAGCACTTCCGGGGTGTAGTAGCTGGCGCTTTTTTGCCGGTCGCGCCCGGCCATGCGGTAGATGAATTTGCCTTTGGGATGCCGCTTCAGTGCTTTAAAGCCGGCTTCGTCTTTGCTGTAGACTTTTTCGTCTTCGCTGTAGTCTTCAATGTCGCGGGCGGATACAAAATAGCCGGTTTCCAGCTCATCGGGGTTATCACCGGCCTTTTTAACTTCGTATAAATCTTCTCTGGCAAAGAATCCCCGGTAACTCAGCAACGCCTCGTACACGGCGCCCAACTGGTTGATGCCGAGCTGGGCATAGCTGACGCGGCCGCGGCGCTTTCTGCCCCGGCCGGATGTTTCGCGGGTCAGCGACATCAGGCGAATCACCTGTTGCAGGGTCTGGTTGGTGAACTGCACTTTATTCAGATACGGCGTGTGCGCCGGATCGAACAGGTGGCTGTCGAGTTTTTTCAGGCTGAAACTGTGGTGAACCGTATAATCCTCAAATTGATAAAGATTAAGGCCATCCTGTAATTCACCCTGATACCCTTCGTGAATCAGCTTGAACAGTTTACTGATGGACTGATGAAAGTAATAGCCGTTGCGGCTTTCTTCGCTGTTGAGTTTGACCAGTTCCAGATCACGCAGCGACTCCAGGCTGTAACCTTTTCGCCAGGCGTCACTTTGATGCGGCACATAATCCAGCTCGGGGCGTGCTTCGATGTAAAACAAAAACAGCAGGCGGTACATATAGCGCAAACACTCGCGGCTGATTTCCGCCGGGTCGATGGCATAGTCGCCTGCGCTATAGACACTTTTTTTGTGCTGCCGGGCGCGCGCTTCCAGTTGCTGCACGGCTTCGTTGCCGATCAGTTCAATGGCTTCGCGCGGTATTGGGCTCCGACCCCTTTACTGACCCCTTTACTGCGTTTTTAACTCGCTGCCGCCTTTATAGAAAGGGCTCCGACCCCTTTACTATAGAAAGGGCTCCGACCCTTTTACTCTTGTTTGGCAAGTTTAAGCATGTGATTGAACGCAGTCCACAGGCTGACATGAATCGAACAACACTGCTGATTCCTGCACTTTGCGGACAACTTGATGACACAGTCATCACTGAGGCTCTGAGCTGCG
>JAJRUN010000145.1 GCA_024277755.1 Gammaproteobacteria bacterium
CGAAAGGAAAATGAGCTAATATTTTTCTGATTGAGGCAGAAAATGCAGTTAATAGCGAGCTATTGACAAGTTTTCTAACGAAAAGCAGGAGAATATTAGCCATTTTTACTCGTGATTGTATCGTGCAAAGATCTCTCCATATAGATAGCACGCCACTGCATTAGCGCAAGGCCACCAGTGCATATATAATGTGCGGCTTTTACGGCCAATTGAGGAAGAAAACATGAGTCTGGACAGAGTTGATACCGGTAAGGACGTACCAAACAACGTCAACGTCATTATCGAAATCCCGGCACATAGTGATCCGGTTAAGTATGAAGTAGACAAAGACAGTGGCGCGGTATTTGTCGATCGTTTCATGTCCACCGCCATGTTCTACCCATGCAACTACGGCTATGTCCCCCACACGCTGTCTGAAGATGGCGACCCGGTTGACGTGCTGGTCGTCACGCCGCACAAACTGGTCAGTGGCTCAGTCATTCGCGTGCGCCCGGTTGGCGTGCTGAAAATGACCGACGAGTCAGGTGTTGATGCCAAGATCCTGGCCGTGCCTGTCAGCAAACTCACCGACCGTTACGATCACATCAATGATATTAGCGAAGTGCCTGACTCATTGAAAAATCAGATCTCCCATTTCTTTGAACACTACAAAGATCTGGAGAAAGGCAAGTGGGTCAAGATCGATGGCTGGGGCGACATTAAAGAAGCCAAGGCTGAAATTCTATCCAGCATCAAGCGCTTCAACGATACACCAGACAAACCACATTTCTAAGCAATTCCTGCCCACCGAATGGTTCATCATTCGGTGGGCAACCCCACCCGTCACCCGCTCAGCAGACATTACGAACGTGGTAAACTGCCTCGATGCAAATTATCAGCTTCAGCAAGATGCACGGACTGGGTAATGACTTCGTCGTTATCGATGCCATTAATCAAGACATCAACCTTAACGCCGAACAGATTCGTTTCATCGCCAACCGCCACTTTGGTGTTGGTTGCGATCAATTATTACTGGTAGAAAAACCAACCATCAATGCCGACTTTCGCTACCGCATCTTCAATGCCGATGGTGGCGAAGTAGAACAGTGCGGCAACGGTGCGCGTTGCTTTGCCCGTTTCGTTCATGACCAGGGCCTAAGCGACAAAAACGAGATCGCAGTGGAGACCAACACTGGCATCATCTATCCACAGCTTGAGCCTGACGGCCAGGTCAGCGTCAACATGGGAGCGCCCAAATTCGATCCCGCCGCCCTGCCATTTTTGGCCGACGCCCAACACCTCAGCTATCACATCACACATCAAGGTGAAGCCATCAACATCGGCGCCGTCTCCATGGGCAACCCCCACGCGGTCTACAAAGTTAATGACATTGATACCGCGCCAGTGGACACACTTGGCCCGGTCATCAGCACGCACACGGACTTTCCACAGGGGGTAAACGCCGGCTTTATGCAGATCATCAACCGTGGCCATATTCGCCTGCGCGTCTATGAACGCGGTGCCGCTGAAACCCTGGCCTGCGGCACCGGCGCCTGTGCCGCCATGGTGGTTGGCCGTCAATGGGGTGAACTGGATGACAGTGTAAAAGTTGATTTGCCCGGTGGGCAATTATTGATACGCTGGCAGGGTGATGCCGACCCCGTTTGGATGACCGGCCCAGCCACACATGTATTTGAAGGAAAAATAGAAATATGAGCAGTACCCAAGAGCCACAAAATCAGCAACCCATCACGCTTGACGTCGAAACCATTGCCGAATATTTACATCAGAATCCAGAGTTTTTTGAAGAAAACCCCGATGTATTGGCCGAGCTAAACATCAGCCATCAAGTCAGTGGCGCCATCTCCCTGGTTGAGCGTCAGCTCGTCACCCTGCGCGAACAAAACAAAACATTTAAAGCGCAACTCGACAACCTGATACAAATCGCCCGCGACAACGACAAAGTCAACGAGCGCATGCACAAGCTCACCCTCAACCTGATGGATGCCAACAGCCTTAACGACATCAACATCGCCCTGGACGACAGCCTGCGCGGTGACTTTGAAGCTGATGCGGTAAGCATCAAACTGTTCGTTGATCCAGACCAAACCAGCATCGACGCTAACGACAACCTCACCAGCGACCTGATACAAACCATCTTTGTACCCCTGGAGGACCCTGGCCTGGACTCATTCAAAAACATCCTCAGCAATGAAAAACCCATCTGCGGCCCGCTTCAGCCAGAGCAACTCAGCTACATGTTTGGCGACCAGGCCGATGACATCAAATCAACCGCCCTGATTCCCCTCGGCGGCGATCGATGCTCCAGCATTGGTTGTGACTACCTCGGCATTCTGGCCATTGGCAGCCGCGATGAAAACCGTTTTCACGCCAGCATCGGCACTCTTTTTCTCAGCAACCTGGGCGACATACTCAGTCGTGGTATTCGACCCTATGTTGCAGAAAAAGAAACGCATGAATGACGACAACGCAATAAAACCTGAAAGCCAGGCAATAGACTTATTCCTGGCCTACTTGCGTAACCAACGCCAAGTCTCAGTCCATACACTCGACAACTATCAGCGCGACCTCCGCAAACTGCAACACTTCTGTCAGCAACAGCAAATCAGCCAATGGAGCGAGTTACGCGACCATCACATCCGCAGCTTCGCCGCCACCCTGCGTCACAAACGCCTGGCAAGCCGCAGCATGCAACGCAACCTGTCGGCAATACGTTCTTTCTATAATTTTTTGCTGCGCGAAGACAAAGCCCAGATCAATCCCGCCGCCAGCGCCAGCGCACCAAAACAAAAACGCCAACTGCCCGACGTACTGGATGTAGACCAGGTATCCAAATTACTGGATATCAAAACAGACGACTCGCTCAGTCTGCGTGACTGGGCCATCATGGAGCTGCTGTACTCCTCCGGCCTGCGGCTCAGCGAGCTAAGCAACCTTGATCTGCACCACATCGACCTGAGCGATCAAACCGTGCGCGTCACCGGCAAAGGCGAAAAGACCCGCATTGTACCCGTCGGCCGCTTCGCCATCGAAGCACTGCAACAATGGCTGCAAAGCCGCGTCGGCATTGCCAAACACGACGAACAGGCCATCTTCGTCAACAAAAACGGCACCCGCCTGTCACAACGTTCGATTCAAAGCAGAATGCGCCAATGGGCCATCAAACAAGGGTTGGACAAACACGTTCATCCGCACATGCTGCGCCACTCATTTGCCAGCCACCTGTTGGAATCATCAGGCGACCTGCGCGCCGTACAAGAACTACTTGGGCACGCCGATATCAGCACCACCCAGATCTACACCCACGTTGACTTCCAACACCTGGCCAGCGTCTATGACAAGGCCCACCCGCGCGCTAAAAAGAAAAAAACAGACTAGCGCTCCGGAACTCCCGGCATCCGCCCTCTGAACACGGAATAAAACAGTTTCATCGCCAATGGCGGTAACAAGGTGGTCAAGGCAATCACCATCGCCACATAGACCTCGTTCGAGAACACTCCGCTAACACGACCCAGCCCGACAAAGATCAAACCAACCTCACCGCGTGGCACCATGGCCAGGCCAACAGCAAAGCCACCCAGCAGTTCCGGTGCGCCAATCGCATACGCCAGCCAGGCAAAAAACAAAACCAAAGAAACAATGGTGGTAGGAATCAAACAGTGAAATCAGCTTCGCCGCAATCGGTGCCAAGACAAAAAAGACGGCAACAAATACCAACACCTTGCCGACATTCAGAAAACTAACACCACCACCGAGAGAAAACTCATAAAGCAACGCCAATAGAACCACCCCCATGACATCATCCAGCGCCGCGCCCCCCCAGCACAACCTGCCCCTCAATCGAATCCTGCCGCCTTAGATCAGCAAGCACCCGAACCGTAATCCCAATACTTGTTGCCGTTAAGGTACCACCGATAAACCAGGCCACCAGTAGAGGCAAATCAAAGACACCATAGGCCAGCAAAAAACCGAATAACAGGGGCAACAAAAAGCCAGACGAAGCAACAATAATGGATTTTCGACCGCTGCTAATCAGGCGCCGCACATCAGCACTCAAACCGACCTCGAACAACAACAGGATGATGCCGATTTCCGCCAGCATCCTGATTGCCTCATGCGGTTCAACCCAACCCAGCAGGCTAGGCCCCAGCACCACTCCAGCCAACAATTCGCCAATCACGGCAGGGGTTTGTAGACGCGTTGCCAGCTCAGCAAAGATTCTTGCCGCCAACAGAATCAACAGCAGATAAAGAAAGAAATCATGTGTTTCCATAACCCCCCCATCGACAGAATCTACTTATGATTCTAGCAGCTCGAAGAGAAAAGGCGTCGGCGAGGCATTGCGCCCCGCCGTGTTATGCGTCTACCAGCGCCAGCAACAGCCCAAGCTCTGCCTTCATCTGCTGTTCACTTGGGGCACAAATATTGATGTGACCCACCTTACGGCCAGGCCGTTCGGTCTTGCCATACAAGTGCAGGTGAGCATGATGATTGGCCAACACCGCATCGCTGGCAGGAATATCACCAATCAAATTGACCATGGCAGCGTGACCAATGGCGTCGGTCGCCCCCAGCGGCAGACCTGAAATAGCACGCAGATGATTTTCAAACTGACAGGTAATAGCCCCATCCTGAGTCCAGTGACCAGAGTTGTGCACCCGCGGAGCAAACTCATTGGCCAGCAGACTGTCACCGGCCTGGAACAGCTCCAGCGCCAGCACACCGACATAATCCAGCCGATTCAAAATACGCTCAGCATACTCAACCGCCCGGGGCTGCACAGCATCACCGGGGCGAGCAATGGAAAGACGCAGAATACCGTCGCGATGCGTATTTTCCGTCAACGGATAACACACGACCTCACCTGTGGTGCTGCGCACGGCGATGATGGAAAACTCACGTTCAAATGGCACAAATGCCTCAACCAATGCCGGCACACCAGCCAAGGCCTGCCAGGCGGGCGCCAGATCATCAGGCTGACGCAACACCGCCTGCCCCTTGCCGTCATAGCCCTCGCTACGCGTCTTAACCACGGCCGGCCAGCCAACCTGCATCATGGCCTGCTCTAATTCTTCTAGGCTGTTTACGGCTGCAAACGCAGGCGTATCTATCTCCAGCTCACGAAACAGAGTCTTTTCTTTAAGTCGATCCTGCGCCGTCGCCAAGGCCTGCTGCGGAGGATAAACCGGTACCTTGCCCGCCAGAAACGCCACCGCAGCAGCTGGCACGTTCTCAAATTCATAGCTCACCACATCGACCTGTTCTGCCAATTGGGCTAACAGTTTCTGGTCGACATAATCACCTTTCAGCTGTTCCGCCACAGCCGCCGAACAAACATCCGCACCGGGATCAAGCACGCTAAACGTCTGCCCCAGCGGATACCCCGCCAACGCCAACATGCGGGCCAACTGGCCACCGCCGAGAATACCTACCTTCATTAAGCGTGTTCCCGCGGGTCAGCGTTAGCCAAAACCCTGTCTGTTTGAGTTTGACGAAACGTGCGCAATGCAGCACGAATTTCAGGATATTTATTCCCAAGCATGGCAGCAGCAAGCAGCGCAGCATTAGCAGCCCCCGCCTTGCCAATCGCCAGCGTACCAACCGGAATGCCCGCTGGCATTTGCGCAATCGACAGCAACGAATCCATGCCATTCAGGGCCTTGGACTGCACCGGCACACCCAACACTGGCACCACCGTCTTGGCCGCCACCATGCCCGGCAGATGAGCCGCACCACCAGCACCGGCGATAATTACCTCAATACCACGACCTTCAGCAGCATCAGCATAATCAAACAGTTTGTCTGGTGTGCGGTGAGCGGATACCACCTCAACTTCATGGGCAACACCCAACTGCTCAAGTGCCTCAGCAGCATTGCGCATCGTATCCCAATCAGAGGTTGAACCCATGATAATGCCGACCAACGGCTTGTTTTCTGTAGTCATTGAAACGCTCGTCTATATTTCACGAAAAAAGTATCGCGATTATACCAGCTCGGCCCAAAAACAGCCCCAGGCAAAGCAATCGCCCACATCTCAGCCATTTAGTTGCAACAATCGCAGTGACACATCCACCGTCAACTCAATCTGATTCAATTCGGCAGCACGTTGTTTGCCCGCCTGACAGGCACGGAACATATGCGGTGTCATTAACAACAGATCAGCTATCTGCACCGGCTCAAGCGATGCTGTTTTGTACACCACCACATTCTGCGCCAACAACTCAAAACCCGATTGTTCGGCAGCGCTCAAATCCGGTAAGCCAGTCTGCTTTATTTCTGCATAAATCATCCTGCGCAACTCGATCAAATGCTGTGGCCCGGCCTCAACCAGCAATAGTTTTCCACCTGGTTTGAGAATATTTTTAAAGGCATCAAAAACAGGAAAACCAAACATGCAGACAATGACATCCACCGATTGCGGCAACAGTGGCGGTTGTTTATTACTGGCCACCAGCCAGGTGATATTTTTATTTCGCCTAGCAGCGGCAATAATTGCTGATTTGGAAATATCCAACCCGACCAAACCCGGCTGAATATCTTCCTTCAATAAAACCCTGGACAAATATTCAAGATAAAAACCGTCACCACAACCCGCATCCAATAAACACATCTCATTATTCAGTTGCACATGATTGTTCAACATTTCAATTAACTGATCAGCAATCCGGTCATAAAAACCCGCCATTAAAAAACGTTGTCGGGCGGCGATCATTTCTACACTGTCACCAGGAAATTTCGAACGTTTCTGCTGCACCGGCAACAAATTCAGATAACCTTGCCGGGCTACATCAAAACGATGACCGCTGGCACAAACAAAACTGCGTTCATGGGCATCCAAAGACAAGCCATCCAACGGACAGACGAGTTGAATCAATTTATTTGAAATCATTCTATCAATCGTTTTCCAAAACAAAAAGGCCCGCATTGCGGGCCTTCTTAAAGCGGCTAATAACATGAGTTAAAAGCCTTTTCAGCAATTAAGCAGTTTTTTTACGACGCGCCTTTTTTTTGGCACGAGCCTTTTTCTTAGCTGCTGCTGCAGCTTTACGATCGTAGGCTTTTTCCCACTTGGCCGTATAGGCAGCAACCGCTTTGCTCATGGCGGCATCTTTATTTCTAATCGCAGCAACCTCGGCCAAAGCAGCTTTAAGCACAGCAGATGCGTCAGAAGCAGTCGCTTTGGCCGTCATAGCGGCTTCAGCCGCCTTAGCCTTGGCCGCTCTTGCTTTCACAACCGCATTTTTAGCCGCAGCAGTTTTTTTGCTCTTGGCTGCTGCCACTGCCTTTTTCAAACGAGCACTTTCTGCATCTTTCTTGGCAATTGCTTTTGCCAACGCAGCAGCAGCACGTTCTTGTGCTTTTACTTCACGCCCCACAGCAGTCAATGCCTTTTTATGAGCCGCATTGATTGGCGTTTCAGCCAATACACTTGCCACTGATGATGCTGGCTTACGACGAGCCTTAACCTGAGTCTGTACTTTCTTTTTTATAGCTCTTTTGACCATTAAATATTCTCCTTTTTTTATTTAACTCAAAGAGTGTCAATCCATTTTAATTTCAAACGCTATACGATTGCAAAAAAACAAGCCATATATTGTTATCTCACTCATAATCGACCACGTTAATAAAAGCATTAGAGGCTTTAAAAAATAATTTTATTGCCAATAAAAACATTCCATATTCCCAACAGCATCAACAAATAGAAGGCCTGAACAATTCGACAAAAGTAATTAATCTTTTTTATCTAACAGCCAATAAACTGACACTATTAAAACTAATGCGACCGCAGCGCTTATTTTATACTTCAGATGCCACTGCAATTCTTTGCCCGGCAATCAATTTAACCCGGATAAATATTTTCTGATGCACAGTGCACATTACCAATGCGCCATCAGCCCTATTGTTTTTTGAACGTATTTAAGCCGCTTTCCTGAAGGTCATTCAAAAAAATAAACCTCATCAACTGCAATTACTCGCGATGATATGGGTGGCCCTGGGTCAGACTCCAGGCACGATAAAGCTGTTCTGACAGGAACACACGCACCAAAGGGTGCGGCAAGGTTAGCGGAGACAAAGACCAGAGTTGCTCTGCCCTCTGTTTACATTTTTGTGACAAACCATCAGGCCCACCCACCAGCAATGCGATATCACGACCATCCTGCATCCAGTCGCGCATCTGGTCTGATAGTTTAAGCGTGGTCCACTGTTTGCCGCGTTCATCCAGGGCAATCACATGCGCCCCAGCCGGAATGGCATTCAGAACCTTGACACTCTCGTCTTCGATGGCACGTTTGGGATCACTGCTTTTGCTGCGATGTCCGGGGGGAATTTCGACCAACTTTATACTGAAATTTTGCGGCAGGCGTTTAGCATATTCGTCATAGCCTTTTTTGACCCAGTCGGGCATCTTCTGCCCGACTGCTATCAGATAAATATGCATTTATGGGTCGCTCTAGCTACTGGGTCTTACTTCGGCCAACTCATCCACTGAGCCCGCTTCCCAGAGCTTTTCCAACTGATAAAAATCACGCGTCTCGGGCAACATGATATGCACAACCACATCAACCAGATCCACCAGCACCCACTCATTGCTTGCCTCGCCCTCAACCCCCAAAGGATTGATACCGGCCTTTTTGGCTTCGACAACAACATTATTGGCCATGGCTTTAACATGTCGACCGGAAGTACCACTGACGATCACCATAAAGTCGGTCACACTGGATTTTCCGCGCACGTCCAGCACTGTTAAATCAACCGCCTTCATATCATCAAGGGCTTTAATCGCCAGATCTTTTATCGCTTCTACTTCTTTCATCTATCTCTCTCAACTTTTATAGAGACCTTGAGTCTCTATGTAGTGCCGCACACTGTCCGGCATTAAAAATCGCACATCCCGACCATGAACCAACTGCTCACGAATCGCTGTGGCTGAAACATCCAACTGGGTCACTGACTGAAAATAGACCCTGCCCGCCGCCCGTTGCTGCAACTCAGACACATCCAGCGTCTGGGCGTGTTCCATCAGCTCAGCAACGGCACCTGTTTTGGGCAACTGACCACCTGGCCGTTGCATGACCACAATATGGGCCAGCGCAATCAAATCCTGCCACTGGTGCCAGCTATCCAGAGCGGCAAAGGCATCCACACCCAGAATCAAACATAAGGCTTGATCAGCACCCTGTTCATCACGCAACGACAGCAAGGTATCGACCATGTAAGACGGCCCACCGCGCTGTAACTCACGCGGGTCAACGACAAAGCCCGGCGTTTCTGAAGCGGCCAGTTGCAACATGGCCAGCCGTTGTTCGGCACTGGCACCCGGCGCATCCCGGTGCGGCGGAATAAAACAGGGAATTAAACGCACCTCATCAAGCGCCAGCGCCTGCCGCACTTCCAGCAATGGCCGTAAATGGCCAAAGTGAACCGGATCAAAGGTGCCGCCGAAAACCCCAATCATCCGATATAACTTAGTCTCATCAATATTAGCTGTTTAATCACTGGCGAATCTGGCCATCACCCAAGACGATATACTTCTGCGACGTCAGTCCTTCCAGACCCACCGGGCCACGGGCATGAAACTTATCAGTGCTAATGCCAATCTCAGCACCCAGACCATATTCAAAACCATCGGCAAAACGGGTCGACGCATTGACCATCACCGAACTGGAATCCACCTCACGCAGAAAACGGCGTGCTTTGGTGTAGTTCTCGGTAATAATGGATTCGGTGTGCCCTGAACTGTATAAAGCAATATGATCCATCGCCTCATCCACATCCTTGACCACACGGATCGACAGCACTGGCGCCAGATACTCCGTGACCCAGTCTTCCTCAGTGGCAGGAATCACCCCGCCAATCACCTTGCAGGTGGTCAAACAACCACGCAGTTCAACGCCCTTTTCTTTATACATACCCGCCAGCTCAGGCAACACCTGCTCGGCAATACCCTCGGCAACAAGCAACGTCTCCATGGCATTACAAACGCCATAACGATGGGTTTTGGCATTGAAGGCAATTTGAGTCGCCTTTTCCAGATCCGCCTCGTCATCAATATAGACATGACAAATACCGTCCAGGTGTTTAATCACAGGCACGCAGGCATCGCGACTAATACGTTCAATCAGGCCCTTGCCACCACGCGGGATAATCACATCGACATACTCAGGCATGGTGATCATTTGACCCACTACGGCACGATCAGTGGTCTCCACCACCTGCACAGCAGCCGCAGGCAAACCCGCCTTTTGCAAACCTGTTTGAATACATTGGGCAATCGCCTGATTGGAGTGAATCGCCTCTTTACCACCGCGCAGAATCGCTGCATTCCCCGATTTCAAAGCCAGACCAGCGGCATCCGCCGTCACATTCGGACGTGACTCATAGATAATGCCAACCACCCCCAACGGCACGCGCATCTTGCCCACCTGAATGCCAGAAGGGCGATAGCTCATGTCACTGATTTCACCGACAGGGTCAGGCAAAGCCGCGATTTGACGCAGGCCCTCCGCCATTCCGGCAATAACACCAGGCGTCAGTTCCAGACGATCCAGCAATGCTGCATCCAGACCACTGTCGCGACCGGCCTGCATATCCTTGCCATTGGCCGCCAGCAAAAGTGCCTGCTGCGCCTCGATCACATCGGCGATGGCATTCAGAGCAGCATTTTTTTCAGCTGTTTCAGCACGACTGACCGCACGCGAAGCAGCACGGGCACGCTGCCCGACGTCGGTCATGTATTGTTTGACGTCACTCATTTTAAAAGCCTTATTTAGAAATTCGTTTACAACAGAAAGGCGTGATTGTAGCAATTCCCGCCGGGCATTGCCTGCCAGCCCATATCAAGACCGATCAGACACCGATTAATGCCGCGGGAAAAAAGGGCGATGTTATCTATCTAAGAATAGATTTAAGCCATAAAAACCTTAAACGAAATAACGGGATGCACCTGACGATGAGCAACTGCACAGACACAAAACACGAAGCCGCCCTACGCTGGCGCCGCACCAAGATCATCGCCACCCTCGGCCCTGCCAGCAGCAGCCCGGAAATGATCGAAAGCCTAATCAACAGCGGTGCCAACGCCTTTCGCATCAATATGTCCCACGGTGAACATGTCGAACACCGCCAACACGTAAAACAGGTGCGTGAAATAGCCCAGCGCTGCCAAAAACACATTGCCATCATCATGGATTTATGTGGCCCAAAAATCAGAGTCGGCACATTTGAAAATGACCAGATCGAACTGGAAGACCAGCAGCAAGTCACCGTCACCTGCCGTGATGTCAGCGGCAAAGAAGGGCTCATCCCTTCGCAATATCTCAACCTGCACCAGGACATCCAACCCGGAGAACGCATTCTGCTTGATGACGGCAATCTGGAACTCAAGGCGCTGGATGTGGACGGCCTCGACATCCACTGCCAGGTGATTCACGGCGGCACACTGAAAAACAAAAAAGGCATGAACCTGCCAGACAGCAAACTCAGCACCCGCTCATTTACAGAAAAAGACCAGCACGATGCCAAACTGGCCATAGAACTTGAGGCCGACTTCATCGCCCTCAGCTTTGTTCGCTCTCACGAAGATGTGCTGCGACTGAAATATTTTCTTGAACAGCACAACGCCGATATCGACATCATCTCCAAGATTGAAAAACCGGAAGCCGTCAGCAACATCGAAGCGATACTGGCACACTCCTACGGCATCATGGTCGCCCGTGGTGATCTCGGCATAGAGATGCCCGCCGAACAAGTGCCACTGATACAGCAACGGCTGATCCAACTGGCA
>JAJRUN010000003.1 GCA_024277755.1 Gammaproteobacteria bacterium
TATAATTACATTGTAGTTATACTTGTGAGTTATGAGCGGGCTGAAATTTACCTGGGATAAAAACAAGGATGCTAGGAACCAAAAGAAGCATGGTATTTCTTTTGAAGAGGCAAAGTCCGTTTTCCTCGATGATTATTCGAGGTTAATTCCAGACCCTGACCATTCTGAAGATGAAGAGCGATTTATTCTGCTTGGTATGTGTTCTCAGCTGCGGTTGCTGGTCGTTTGCCATTGCTACCGATCAGAAGGGCATGAAATAAGAATGATTTCCGCTCGTAAAGCCAGTCAGTCAGAGAGAAAACAATACGAGGGTTTTCGTCATGCGTGATAATTACGATTTTTCTAAGTCAGTAAAGAACCCCTATTCTAAGAAACTTAAGAAGCAAGTTACGATTCGCCTAGATGAAGATACCATCGAGTATTTTAAACGTATGGCAGAAGACAAAGGTATCCCTTATCAAAGTTTAATCAATCTTTATCTTCGTGATTGTGCAAACTCCCATAGAGAATTGAAAGTCAATTGGGGGTAAGGCACATAACAACATCAACTCGAACCTACCTCCGCGGTGCTTGTTTTATGCTAAAGAAGCCTGGCATAAAATAATCTTCACTACGGCAGTCAGGTTATGCACGACGATATGAAAAAAGATGAAATCTCTGGTCGGCAGAATGAGTTCTTACCCTAATTTCAGCTGTCTCCTTAACTGGATTATTGGGTTGTAGTATCATTGCGACCTTGTTTTTTTAGTGTAATTTTACTGGGGGTTATGTGGCTAATCAAAATGGCGTGGTGTTTGTCACCGGTGGTGCCGGTTTTATAGGTTCAGCGGTGATACGGCAGTTTGTCGCCGAGACCGATATGCAGGTGGTGAACATCGATAAGCTGACCTATGCTGGCAATCTGGCTACTTTGGATGCTGCGCTGGATGATCCGCGCCATTGTTTTGAGCAGGTGGATATCTGTGATGCGGCGGCGATTGCGGGGCTGTTCGATAAATATCAGCCTGATGCCATTATGCATTTGGCGGCTGAGTCGCATGTGGATCGTTCGATTGATGGCCCGGCGGATTTTATTCAGTCCAATATTGTTGGCACTTACACCCTGCTTGAGGCTGCGCGGGCCTATTGGAATGGTCTTGACGGAGCGAAGCGCGAGGCGTTTCGTTTTCATCATATCTCCACCGATGAGGTGTTTGGTTCGCTGGGGGCGGAGGGGTTTTTCCGCGAGGATTCAACCTATCAGCCCAATTCACCCTATTCCGCCAGCAAGGCGTCGTCTGACCATTTGGTGCGGGCCTGGCATCACACCTATGGTCTGCCAACGTTGATGACCAATTGTTCCAATAATTATGGTCCTTACCAGTTTCCTGAAAAGTTGATCCCGCTGATTGTTTTGAATGCACTGGATGGCAAGCCGCTGCCGATTTATGGCAAGGGTGACAATATCCGTGACTGGTTGTTTGTTGAGGATCATGCCCGTGCCTTGCGTCTGGTGCTGGAGACGGGTGTGGTGGGTGAGACCTATAACATCGGTGGCCACAACGAGAAGACCAATCTGGAGGTGGTGCAGACCATTTGCGCCACGCTGGATGAGTTGCGCCCGGCGGCCAATGGCAAGCCTTATGCCGATTTGATTACTTATGTTACGGATCGTCCGGGGCATGACCAGCGCTATGCCATTGATGCCAGCAAGATTGAACGTGAGCTGGGCTGGACGCCGCAGGAAAGCTTTGAAACCGGCCTGCGTAAGACGGTTGAGTGGTATATGGAAAAGGCCGACTGGTGGCGCAAGGTGACGGCGGCAGATTATCAGGGTGAACGTTTGGGACTGGAGAAAAAGGCATGAGCAATTCTGTGCGCCGTAAAGGCATTATCCTCGCTGGCGGTTCGGGCACACGCCTTTATCCGGTGACCCAGGCGGTGTCGAAACAGCTGATCCCGGTTTACGACAAGCCGATGATCTATTACCCGTTGTCGGTGCTGATGCTGGCGGGGATTCAGGATATTTTGATTATCTCTACGCCGCAGGACACGCCGCGGTTTGAGCTGCTGCTGGGCGATGGTTCGCAGTGGGGGTTGAATATTCAGTATGCGGTTCAGGCCGAACCTGAAGGGCTGGCGCAGGCGTTTATTATTGGTCGTGAGTTTGTCGGCAATGACCCCAGTGCGCTGGTACTGGGTGATAACATTTTTTATGGCCACGATCTTTCGGTGCAGTTGCAACAGGCCAATGCCCAGACCGAGGGGGCTACCGTGTTTGCC
The DNA here is from genome assembly GCA_024277755.1 of Gammaproteobacteria bacterium. Taxonomy (GTDB): domain Bacteria; phylum Pseudomonadota; class Gammaproteobacteria; order Tenderiales; family Tenderiaceae; genus Tenderia. The sequence continues at coordinate 2,263 of JAJRUN010000003.1, forward strand.
TACATGGTCAGTGATCCTGAGCGTTATGGGGTGGTTGATTTTGATGATGCCGGTAAAGCGGTGTCGCTGGAAGAAAAGCCCACAGAACCCAAGTCCAACTATGCGGTTACCGGGCTTTATTTTTATGATAACGATGTGGTGGAGATGGCGGCTGAGCTGAAACCATCACCCCGTGGCGAACTGGAAATCACCGATATCAACAAGATCTATCTTGAGCAACAGCGTCTGCATGTGGAGCGTTTCAGCCGTGGTCTGGCCTGGCTGGATACGGGCACTCACAGCTCGCTGCTGGAGGCGTCGGTGTTTATTGAAACTATCGAAAAACGTCAGGGCTTGAAGATATCCTGCCCGGAAGAGATTGCCTACCGTATGAATTTTATTGATGCGCAACAGCTGGAGGCACTGGCTGCACCGCTGAAGAAGAGCGGTTACGGTGAGTATTTGATGCGTGTATTAAACGAGAAGATTTGGTAATGAATGTCATTAAAACGGAAATTCCGGATCTGCTGATCATCGAACCCAAGGTGTTTGGCGATGAGCGCGGTTTTTTCTTTGAAAGCTTCAACGCCCGGGCGTTTGCCGAACAGACCGGTGTGCAGGATTCATTTGTTCAGGACAATCATTCCCGCTCTGCCAAAGGTGTGTTGCGAGGTCTGCATTATCAGATTCAACAACCACAGGGCAAGCTGGTGCGCGCGGTTGAGGGTGAAATCTATGATGCGGTGGTGGATGTGCGTCGTTCATCACCCACCTTTGGCAAGAGTTTTGGTCTGATGCTGTCGGCTGAAAACAAACGCCAATTGTGGGTGCCGGCCGGATTTGCCCACGGCTTTGTGGTTACCAGTGATTATGCCGAGGTGTTGTATAAAACCACGGATTACTGGGCACCCGAGTATGAGCGTTCCATCGTCTGGAATGATCCGGCGCTGGGGATAGCCTGGCCGCTGGATGGCGAGCCGCTGTTGTCAGCTAAAGACGAGGCCGGGGTGCTCCTGGCTGAGGCCGAGGTGTTTGCCTGATGCGGATTTTAGTGACAGGTGGCAATGGCCAGGTGGGTTACGAATTGCGCCGTATTTTGGCACCGCTGGGTGAGGTGATTGCCCCCGGCCGTGATCAGTGCGACATGGCCTGTGCTGACAGTGTGCGGGCCTGTATCCGTGAGCTAAAACCTGGTCTGATCGTCAATGCGGCGGCCTATACGGCGGTGGACAAGGCTGAGCAAGAGCAAGACCTGGCCATGGCGGTGAACGGCATTGCCCCAGGAGTGATGGCGGAAGAGGCCAATCGCCTGGGCGCGGCGTTGATTCATTATTCCACTGATTATGTCTTTGATGGCACCAAGGGCAGTCCTTATGTTGAGGATGATGCCGCTTGCCCTGTGAGTGTCTATGGTGAGACCAAGTGGGCGGGTGAAGAGGCGGTCAGGAGTGTTGCCCAGCGTTATCTGATTCTGCGTACCAGTTGGGTTTACGGCGTGCGCGGGCAGAACTTTTTGCTGACTATTCGTCGTCTGGCCAGAGAGCGGCAGGAACTGAATATCGTTGCCGATCAAATCGGCAGCCCCACCTGGAGCCGCATGATTGCCGAGACCACGGGCTTGATGCTTGCCCACAGTGCCGGGCATCAGGCTGAGCTGCTGGCGGATTGCGCTGGTACTTATCACCTGACCTCCGCAGGGCAAACCAGTTGGCATGGTTTTGCCAAGGTGTTGCTTGAGTTGGATCCGGACAAGGCCTCGCACCAGCTTGAAACATTGGGGGCCATCAATACTGAGCAATATCCTACCCCGGCCCAGCGGCCGAAATATTCGGTGTTGAACAACGATAAGCTGGCACGGCAGTTCGGTTTACAGCTGCCTGATTGGCATGACTGCCTGGCGCTGGCCTCGGCGGGATAGTCTTAGCCGTGTCTTTATTGCGGCGCACGGTTTTTGTTCTGGCGCTGTTCCTTGTTCAGGCATCGGCGCTGGCTGAGATATTTCAGGCCGACCCGCAAACCTATCGCCCGTTATTAAAAACCCTGCAAGCGGGTGATTCTTTGTTATTGGCACCGGGTCTGTATGAAAATGGTCTGCCCATCCACCGGCTGCTGGGCAGACCGGGCCAGCCGATCACCATTGCCGCGCTTGATCCGCAGCAACCACCGTTGTTTCTGGCCCGGCGTGGTCACAATACGGTCAGCATTCTTGATTCTGCCTACGTCATCGTTCGCGGGCTTGCGCTTGATGGCAGAGGCCTGCCTGTGGATGCGGTGAAGGCGGAGGGGCATGCCCGCTGGGCGCATCACATCACCCTTGAGGGGCTGGTGATTCGTGGTCATGACAATAATCAGCAGACTGTGGCGATCTCAACCAAGTGCCCGGCCTGGGGCTGGGTGATCAGGGGCAATGTGATTGACGGCGCTGGCACGGGGGTTTATCTGGGTAATTCCGATGGCCGCGATGCCTTTGTTGGGGGGGTGATCGAACATAACCTGATTATGAACACCTTGGGTTATAACCTGCAGATCAAACATCAGAACAAACGAGAAACGGTTGCCGGCATGCCGAGCGAGCGGCGCATTACAACCATTCGCCACAATGTCTTTAGCAAGGCAACGGGCAGTGGTCTGCCTGAACTGGCGCGTCCCAATGTGCTGGTGGGGCACTGGCCGTTGGCGGGACCGGGGCAGGATGATCTGTATCAGGTCTATGGCAATTTCTTTTATCAGAACCCACTTGAGGCGCTGTTTCAGGGGGAGGGCAATATTGCCCTCTACAACAACCTGCTGGTGAATCATGTGGGCGATGCGGTGCATATTCAGCCGCATAATGACCTGCCGCGACACATTGATCTGTTTAACAATACGATTGTCGCTGCCGGTACCGGCATTATCATCAGAAAACCGAAGGCGGATGTGCAGAAACTGGTGACGGCGTATCCACAAAGGGTGACGGCCAACGCGGTGTTTGCGGCTGTCCCCATCACTGCTGATATGCAAAGCGGCAATTTCACCGGGCCAGTGGCCGCGGCTGAAGATTATCTGAAAAAACCGCTGGCAGGATTAGGTGAGATGGATTTGAGGCCAAGAGCAATACGGGTGTCACGCATTGATTTGACCCCGCTGCAAAAATATCAGGCCTGGAATCAGGGTTTTGATGGCCATCCACGTCAGGCGGGTGAGGTGGGGGCGTATGCCGCCGGACAGGTGAACAATTACTGGCAGCCCGGGCTTGAGCTGAAGCCCGCGTCTTTGTCGGATTAGCAGGCTGCTGGTTTGCGGGTAGCCGGGATTGTCGCTGTTTTTTATCTTGTAGTGAATTACTTGACTATTCGCTTGATGAGTTGTTGTGTCGAAGACGGTGCAATCCGGACTTGATAGGGTGTATTATTAGGCTTTGAATTTTCAAAGGCGGGATTGACCGAGATGAAACTACCAATGATTGCCGGTGCGGTTGCGTTGGCGTTTGTGGCTGAAGGTGCTGTTGCTGTGTGTCCCGGGGCGGCTGCTAACCAGTTGACGGATACGGCTCTTACCGATTTGCTGGCAGGAAATCTGGCGGCGGGCAGTACCATGTGTGCCAGTCGTGGTGGCGATAGCTGGCAGGAAGAACATCACACGAATGGGCAGCTTTGGGACTATAAACTGGGTGATGGCCATGCCGTTGATCCCAGAAAACAGGTGGGTAGCTGGGTGGTTACAGGCGCTGGTGCGGCGACGGAAGTGACCTACACATATACAGGTGGCTCGCCCGTATATAGTTTTAAGGTTTACGACGATGGTGGAAGCTATAGCTTCTGCAATGGCACAACTGCGAATATTGATGCGGTGACAGTGTTGTCGGGCATTAATATTGGCTGTGCCGAGGCGATTGCGCCATAGTAACAAGTCCTTCAGCTGTAATCTGAAATTTTACTTCGCGCCTTCCTTTCAACGCGCATCTCGTCAGGCCGTCCCCTTGTGAACAACGCACCGAGGGGGTGGTTTCAGACCAGTCTTTGCTTAGGCTCATAGCAATCAGGAAATGATCTGTTGGTGATGCAGCTACCGGGCTGATTTCAATCCGCCAGTTGCCAGCTTCAGCCCTTTTGCCTATACGTTTGAGTACCTTGTAAATGTCGCCGTTGTTGTCGTAGTTTTTGCCGTCAACCCAAAACTCTTTGCCTGGCCCGCCGATGGCGGTGATGTGTGCCTGACTTGGCAGTAATACTCTGCCGTCGAGTATGCCACTGCTGTATTTGGATCTGTTATCTGCGGCTGGCGCAATAAGAAACTGTCCGTCGACAGGCAGCAAGGGCTGTTCCTGAAAGTGGATTAACCAGCGACTGGTAAATGTCGGATCGGTTTTGGCTATGCTGTCGTAGACCAGGAACAGGTCGTTGACCCGGTCGTAGATGATGCTGCGCAGATAGCGATTGACGCGCTTGGTGCGGCCAGTGAGTGTGCCTTCACCCGAAAATTTGTTGTTGTAGGCAGCTGTAATGTCGGCGGTGATGTGGACGATATCATCTTGATCCGAAAATTCGATGATTGTGCCGGTGTGGTAGAGGTCGCGCTTGGCCTTCCATTCGTTGATATCCAGCGGGTGTGGATAGAGTTCCATATTGCCGCCGATGCGTCGCTGACCGCCATCATTGGCAATGGGGCGCGGTGATTTGTTGAATGCGTTGTTGGCGGTGGCCGCTGCTTCATCTGGATCGGTGATAGTGGCGACGTTGTGGGCAATGGTCTGGTAGGCGTAGTTCAGATGGTGGTCTGAACCGTATTTGTAAAACAGGCCGCTGTCGATGGCCAGTGGCCCGGCTTTATAGAGGGTGAAGCTGCCCTGATCGAGGTGGCTGAATGATGAGTAGTTATCCCCGGCCTTAAAGGTGATGTAACTGGCATCACCCCCCCAGTCGCTGCGCATGATCACCAGGCCAATGCCATCAAAGTGTTTGCTCAGTGGCAGCCGGGCTGCTGCATTGGCATCGTAGAGGCTGTTGTCGGACAGCGGCCCCCATGGCCAGCTGGTGGGGATGGGTTTTGAGGGGGGGGGAGTCAGGCTGTAGGCGGCTGCATGATGGAATTCCAGTGCCAGCGCACGACGGTCGGGGGCGTCACGATTGAATGAGGCGCTGTCGCCCCAGCGCATTTGTGTGCCATCGGGGCGGCTGCGATAGACAAGAAAGTCGAGAAAGCCGCCGATGCCGGAATCAGTCTTGAAATAATCTTCGCCGGTGGCGCTGCGCCACATGTTGGGCAGTTGATAAATGGCCTGGCCAATGCCGTTGCTGGTGGCTCCAGCGCCCTCATGCCAGCCGCCGTTTTTACCCATCACCTGCCGCCACACCGGCAGGATGCGGTTTTTCCACATGTGACTGGTGAAGGCCATGATGGCATCGCCGCGCGGATCATCCTGGTAGAGGGCGATTCCGCAGGCCATCATTGCCTGTGCCGGGCCACCGTAGAGGGTGGCGTTATAGGGTGAAAACTGGCCGCTGCGGATGGTCTTGATCAGGTAGTTGCAGCCATGTGCCAGTTTGTCTTGCAGTTGCTGGCGCTGTGTCTTGTCCCAGTAGGGATAGAGCCAGTCATAGCCCAGGGTCAGCAGCTTGCCTTGTTTGTGGCCGCGCCATATGAATTTTAAGTTGATGAGTTGTTCGAATATTTGTTCCAGGTTTTGACTGCCTGGCTCGATATAGGCCATCAGTATGGCGGCATCGAGTTTGCCCTGGCGGGCCTGTTTTCGCTTGGCGGCGAGATATTTGGGGTTTTCGTTTTTCAGGCGAATGATATCGGCTGCTGAGGGGGCGGGCAGACGCGGATGTTGCAAACGAAACCCAGGCAGCGAGGCGGCAGGCAGGGATTCAGGTGACGGGATTTCGCGCTGGACCTGTGCTATGACAACGGCCTCTGAACTGGCATTCTGCTGGATCATGACCAGCCCCATCACCCCAAGCAGCAATATTGCCAGGCCAAGGCCAAACAGGGCTTTGCGCGGGATGTGTAGCTCGCTTGATTTGCTGCTGGAATGATTTGTCTTGTGGATGCCTGCCGCGGGGGCACGAACACATTCTGCCAGCCACTGGCTTAAACGTTGGCCCAGCCAGGCGGCGCTGAGGGCAATGAGGACGTTGGTGAAGTCGGGGTGGGAGTTGGCCAGAAAAAACTTGCCCGTCTCAATGCCAAGGGCTATTGCTATGGTCGCCAACATCAAACCGAATACTGGTGGACGGCGCAGTGGGGTAGCACCACTGGCATGCCAGAGCCAGAAGCCCACGCCCACGGGGAAATACACGGCGGCCTGGGCGATAAGGCTGGCCACGGCCTCGGTTTCGGTGGTGAAGTAATGATAATAAAGGGGCAGGTAGCGCTGGCTGTCGAGATTGTTGCGTAGTATCTCCATGTCACCCCAGGAGGCACTGGCCCAACTGTTGAGCAGCGCGGCAAGGCCAAGGTAGGGGATCAGTGCCAGCAATAGCACCGGCCTTATCTTGTTGGCATGATGTTGGGCCAGTTGTGGTGAGGGTAGCTGACGCAGCCAAATTCCCAGGCAGATGCCGATTATTTTGGCCAGACTGGCGCTGAAGGTGCTGACGCCGGAGGCAACCAGAAATTGCCCTGCCTCAATGCTCAGGCCGATTGCGGCGGCGATGAAAAATACACGGGTGCGCTGGAGCTGTTCTGGCTTTAGCATGCGTACCAGCAGTAGCCCCAGTGGCAGTGCGGCGATAATTTCGGCCAGCAACTGGCTGCCACAACGTATGATTGAGCCGCAGCTATTAAAACCCCAGCCGTAGTTGCCCTGTAATAATTTCCACTGTAATTCAGACGCTGATAACACGAAGTCATAGGGAAACAGTGCCAGCCCCAGATAGGCGAGTGCATATAGCGTTAACCCTGCGGTGAGTGCCGAGTGCCCGGGGCGCAGGATGGCCGAGGCCAGTGTGGCCAGCCGTGAGTGGCCGGCTGACCAAATGGCCAGGCCCAGCAGGGTGCCGATGCTTTCGGCGATCAGGTCATTAATAGAAACGGTACGCGGGGCGAAAAAAATCTGTGTGAATTCGACGCCTGTGGCAAGGGCAATCCCTAGTGTTGCTGATATCAGCAGGGCAATAACACGCGGTAACCAGTGCAGTTGAGATAGCCATATCATTCCCAGATAAGAGAGCGGGATGTAGATCAGGATGTTGGCGATCCAGTCGGCGCGTGAGACTACGCCGAGATCCAGGTAGGGAATGTGTTGAAACTTGTTGATGGCCTCGGCCAGCGTGTGTGGCCGTATTTCAAACGGCATCAGGCTGCCGTAAACAATTAAACTTGCCCAGGCAAACCAGAGCAGAAAATAGCGGCTGGGTTTGTGGGGCATTGTGTTAGCTATTCGTCACTATACGGCTGCGTGATTGATTGAGGTGTTTGTTCGAGCAGGCTTTTTACAATGCGTCGTCTTCTGGCAGCTGTTCTGTGTTCATCCTGGCGTCGGGTGCTTCTGTTTCGACGGGTTTGTCGCTGTAGCGTTTGAAGATAACAATCTGGTCGCTGGTTTCGACGTGTACCAGTTTCAGACACTCACTCCTTTCGGCTGAGAACTTGGTCAGCTCACCGATCTCGCAGCGATCAGCACCATGTACCCTGATATATTTGATCTCTTCGCAGGGCATGCCGGAGAAGATTATTTCCTTGAAACCTTCGTTGGTTGGTTTGAGGTGTTGAAAGCCTTTGGTGACGGTGTCGTAGAGTACATCTTCCTGGTTGTGAGCCGAGAATCTGAAGACGATGCTGGTGATTTTGTCTGCCAGGCCGTTTTTCAGTTTTAGCCCCAGGCGACAATAGTTGTCACCGCCCTGTTTGTTGACGACGCTCAGGTAGGCATATCTAACATCCGGTTGTTTGGTTTCGATGTATTCCCAGGTGTTATCATTTTTCAGTAACACGCTTTTGCCGTTAATGGTGACGGCCTCGATGTCGGCCAGAGCATTGTTGCCTGCTAGCATGAAGAGTAGGGCAATAAGGGCTGAATGTTTGTTTTTCATGGCTGCCTGATGGGGTTGCTTTAACGAGTTGTACCTGCAATGAGGTTCATTATATGCCGCCAAAAGTTTTCAGCAAACTTATGTTGTCCCCGTTTATGTTGTTGTTCGTGTTTGTTGGCACTGTTCAGGTGTCATTGGCGGCTGATTATTCTGATGTTATCGCCAGGGTAAAGCCGAGCGTGGTTGCTTTGGGTAATTACCAGCCCCTGCGTCAGCCGGCGATACGTTTTATTGGCACTGGTTTTGTGGTGGCCGATGGTCGGCACATCATCACCAATGCTCATAATATTCCTGAGTTTCTTGATCCGGATAAAAAAGAGAGTCTGGTGGTGGTTGTGCCGGGGGAGGACAGGCGCAAGATTCGCATTGCAACTGTCATCAAAAAGGATAAACGCCATGACGTGGCCCTGCTCAGATTTTCCGACGCTGCCTTGCCGGCATTATCTTTAGGCCGTGCCGCTGAGGTCAAAGAAGGGCAGGAATATTTGATGAGCGGCTTTCCTATCGGTTCAGTGTTGGGCTATCACGTTGTGACTCATAAGACCATGGTCTCGGCCATTACCCCGGCGGTGCAGCCGGTAAACAGCACCCGGCAACTCAAGCCGCGCCTGATCAAACGGATGCTGACCGGGTTTGAGGTGTTTCAGCTGGATGCCATTGCTTATCCCGGCAACAGCGGCAGCCCGGTTTATAACGCTGAAACGGGTGTGGTGATCGGTGTCTTGAATAGCGTGTTTGTGAAAGACACCAAGGAGAGTGTGTTAGAGCGGCCCAGCGGTATTTCTTATGCCATTCCGGTCTCTTATGCGCAGGATTTGCTGCGACAGGCAGGATTAACAAACAAGCGGTAACCTTTGTCTGCTAGAATTGCGTTTGACCTTCGGGGTAGAGGTTGATATAAAAACTTGGTCTTTTTGTTGAAAGGCCATTGGGGAGAATAGACCTAGTTCGCTAGGGGGGAGAAAAAATGAAATTAGTAACAAGAAAGATGCGTTTGTTGATTGCCGCGGTAGCGTTGGGAGGCCTTACTGCAGGAGCACAGGCTGCACCTATAGGTGACGCGGTTGCCGGTGAGGGAAAAGCCGGTCTGTGTGGTGGTTGTCATGGTTTTGATGGCAACAGTGAAGATGCAACTTATCCACGTTTGGCTGGGCAATATGCTGGTTACATCGTCAAGCAGGTTAAGGATTTTCAGAACGGTCATCGCGCTAATAATGACACCATGGCAGGCATGGCCTCCATGGTGGGCTCTGATCAGGATGCCAAAGATATTGGCGCTTTCTATGCCACCCAGGAGATTAAGGGTGCGTTGACCAAACCTGATAAAAAAGTTGTAGTGGCGGGTGAAAAGATTTTTCGTGAGGGGAATGTCAAGACAGGTGTATACGGTTGTATCAACTGTCATGGCGAAAAGGGAATGGGTAAGTCTGCCAAGGTTTCAACCTTTCCAGTGATAGGCGGTCAGCATCGTGCCTATCTGGTGAAACAGTTGAAAGAGTTTCGTGATGGCGGTCGAGCCAACGATCCTGCCGGTATGATGGTAGGTGTGGCTAAAAATATGACTGATAAAGAGATTGAGGCAGTGGCTGAGTATCTTTCAGCACAACTGTAAAGCTCAAACAAGTTGTTGGATGTAAAAAGCGGGCTTCGGTCCGCTTTTTTTGTGCCCGGATTTTGAGAGTGACTGCCTACTGACACAATGCTGTCAGTAGGGCAGTGGTAATGTTGCTTGCGCAATAACAACAATCATTTTTAAGGAGAACATTATGAGTCAAGATGCAATGAAGCAACACGGCGCATTCAGCTGGAATGAACTAAGTACGTCTGATGTAGGCGCAGCAAAAACATTTTATGGCGAACTGCTGGGCTGGCAGTTTCAGGATATTCAGTGTGGTGATATGGCGTACACCATGATTAAAGCGGGTGACCAGGAGCTTGGCGGGCTGATGGAAACGCCAGCAGAAGCCAAGGCCAAAGGCCAGCCACCGTCCTGGGGTGCTTACGTGACGGTGGATGATGTGGATGCACAGGTTGCTCGTGTGGCGCAATTGAACGGTAAAGTTCTTGTGCCACCGAGTGATATTCCTGATGTTGGTCGATTCGCAGTTATTCAGGACCCGCAGGGTGCCACCTTGATGCTGATTACCTATCTCAACAAAGGCTGATTACGGTGGCGAACTGTTATTTCAATCAAGATGCATTTAGATTTCTCAGTAACCTTGCTGCCAACAATAACCGTGACTGGTTTAAGCCGCACAAAGAGGAATACGAAACGGCGGTTCGCACACCGGCCCTGAACTTTATCACCGACATGGCTAATGACTTAGCACAGATTTCCCCCCACTTTCTTGCTGTGCCAAAGAAAGTGGGGGGATCACTGATGCGTGTTTATCGAGATACCCGTTTTGGCAACGATAAACGCCCCTATAAAACCAACATTGGAATTCAGTTTCGTCATGAGATGGGTAAAGATGTGCATGCCCCCGGGTATTATTTGCACATAGCGCCCGATGAATGTTTTGTTGGTGTCGGTATCTGGCGACCGGATGCCCGTGCCTTAGGTAAAATTCGTGATGCCATTGTTGAAAAGAGTGATGTTTGGCTTGCCGCCAGTGGCGACAAAAATTTCAAAAAAATATTTTCTTTAAGCGGTGAGTCACTCA
>JAJRUN010000146.1 GCA_024277755.1 Gammaproteobacteria bacterium
AGCTTCTTTGGCAGCCTGAAGCAGGAACAGGTGCAATGGCAACACTACCAGACCCGCCATGAAGCACAGCAGGACATACTGGAATATATCACCATGTTCTATAACACACAGAGACTTCATTCCTATTTGGACTACATGAGCCCCTGTGATGTTAAATTGCACCCAAAATTGACCCACCTGACCGCATAATTTGCATCGAATTTTGACCCACGTACAACTCTTCCTGCATCGAGACGAAGCAGGAGACCAGAGGAGTGATCGACGTGGCGTTATTAAGTGTAATCAGACGATGGCATTTCCGTGAAGGGATGCCGATTCGAGAGATAACCCGGAGAACCGGGCTGAGCCGGAACACGGTTCGCAAGTACCTGGCCAGCGGCGTGGTAGAACCCCGCTACCCGCACCGTAAAAGTCCCTCCAAGCTGGATGATTATGAGCTGACGCTGACCAGTTGGCTGTTTCGCGAGTCCCGGCGGCATCGCAAACAGCGACGCAGTATCAAGCAGTTACACAGTGACCTGGTGCAGCTGGGCTATACCGGTTCCTATGACCGGGTGGCCGCCTTTGCGCGTCTTTGGCGACAGGAACAGCAGGACGCCAAACGGACAGCCACCAGGAACACCTTTGTCCCGCTGGCCTTTGCACCGGGCGAGGCCTTCCAGTTCGACTGGAGCGAAGACTACGCGGTGATCAACGGGGTGAACACCAAGCTGCAGGTCGCCCACTTCAAGCTCAGCCACAGCCGGGTCTTCTTCCTGCGTGCCTACCTGCTGCAAAGCCACGAGATGCTGTTTGACGCCCATTATCACGCCTTCCAGGCCTTTGGTGGCGTGCCGGAACGGGGTATCTATGACAATATGAAGACCGCGGTGGATAAGGTGGGCCGTGGCAAGCAGCGCACGGTCAACAAGCGCTTCTTGGCCATGGCCAGCCATTACCTGTTCGAGGCCGAGTTCTGCAACCCGGCCGCTGGCTGGGAGAAGGGCCAGGTCGAGAAGAACGTACGCGATGCCCGCCATCGGATCTGGCAGGACGCCCCGGCCTTCAAGACCCTGGAGGAACTGAACGCATGGCTCAAGCGCCGCTGTAGCGAGTTGTGGCAGGAACTGCCACATCCACAGGACAAGCGCCGCACCCTCAGCGATTACTGGCAAGCAGAGCAGGAACACCTGATGGCGATCCCGGCGGCCTTCGATGGCTTTGTCGAGTTCAACAAGCGGGTCACCTCCACCTGCCTGATCACCTACGACCACAACCGCTACAGCGTACCGGCCAGCTTTGCCAACCGGCCCGTCAGTCTGCGTGTTTATGCCGATCGGCTGGTCATTGTGGCCGAGGCCAACGTGGTGGCCGTACATGAGCGGGTCTTTACCCGCGACCACAGTGCCAGCGGCAAGACGGTGTACGACTGGCGGCATTACCTGTCGGTGGTGCAGCGCAAGCCGGGTGCGCTTCGCAATGGCGCCCCCTTCCATGAACTGCCAGAGAGCTTCCGACGGTTACAGGCCAAACTGCTCAGGCGGCCGGGCGGTGACCGGGAGATGGTGGATGTGTTGGCCCTGGTATTGCTGCACGATGAACGATTGGTGGAACAGGCAGTTACCGAAGCCCTGAAGGTAGAGCAGCCTTCCAAACAGCATGTGCTCAACTGCCTGGGCAGACTCGGTGACCCGCCTCGGCCCAGGCCATTGGCGCCGCCACCGGCGCTGAAGCTGGTCACAGAACCCGTGGCCGATACCCGGCGTTATGACCGTCTGCGGAGGAGCAAGCCATGAAGGCAGAAGCCATGATCACCACCCTGAAATCCCTCAAATTGTTCGGTATGGCGGACACGATCGGGAATATGGCCACACAGGCTTCACCTGTCTACCAGCAGGCGATACCGATACTGGAGACCCTGCTCAAGGCCGAGGTCGCCGAGCGCGAAGTCCGTTCCATCAACTACCAGATGAAGGCGGCCAGGTTCCCGGCCTACCGGGACCTGGCTGGCTTTGACTTTAGCCAGAGTGCGGTCGATGAGGCACTGGTCAAATCACTGCACCGCTGTGAGTTCCTGGAGGATGCCCAGAATATCGTCTTTGTGGGTGGGCCGGGCACGGGCAAGACACACCTGGCCACCGCCATTGCCGTGCAGGCCATCCAGCACCACCGCTACCGGGTGCGGTTTTTACCGACCATCGAGCTGGTCAACCAGCTGGAGCAGGAAAAGCTTGCCGGTAAACAGGGGCGTCTGGCCAACCGACTGATGCATACGGATATGGTCATCCTCGATGAACTGGGCTACCTGCCGTTCAGTCAGGCCGGTGGTGCGCTGCTCTTCCACCTGATCGGTAAGCTTTATGAAAAGACCAGTATCCTGATCACCACCAACCTCAGCTTCTCGGAGTGGTCGAGCGTGTTCGGGGACCCGAAGATGACCACTGCTTTACTGGATCGCTTAACCCATCATTGCCACATCATCGAAACCGGCAATGACAGCTATCGCTTCAAGCACTCAACCACTCAGCAACAGGAGAGAAATACTGGCAAAAGAAAATCAACCTAGGCCATAATCTGGCCAACATGGGCGGGTCAATCTTCGATGCAAAACCCGGGTCATTTTTAAATGCAAATTAACATATTTAGGTTGTTTTTTCTTTTATATCAATGGCTTGACTGATTTTGATACCATGAATGTCTTGGAAAGCATGGCATGGTATTTTGTCGAAGCCCTGATCTTGAGGGCGACGATACCATGATTTATACCATGAAAAAAGTTTGCTTGGACGTGCCTGCCAGTGCCAGCAGGTGCCAGACAAAAACAGGAATAACTTAGTTAATACAAGGGGTTATGTGCAGTTTGATGCCGGTAGGTGCCAGCCAGTGCCAGACGTGGAATCATTCCCACTCAATCGTCCCCGGCGGCTTACCAGTAATGTCATAAACAACGCGTGAGATCCCCGCCACTTCATTCACAATACGGCGACAGACCAGATCGAGGAAGTCATACGGCAGGTGCGCCCAACGGGCAGTCATGAAGTCGATGGTTTCAACGGCGCGCAGGGCGACCACCCATTCATAACGACGACCATCGCCAGTGACACCGACAGATTTCACCGGCAGGAATACGGTGAATGCCTGCGAGGTCTTATGGTAGAGATCATGTCTGTGCAACTCTTCAATGAAGATGTGATCAGCCAGGCGCAGAACGTCGGCGTACTCTTTTTTCACTTCACCGAGGATGCGCACACCCAGGCCAGGGCCAGGGAATGGATGACGGTAGACCATGTCATGCGGCAGGCCCAGTTCAACACCCAGCTTACGCACTTCATCCTTGAACAATTCACGTAGCGGCTCGAGCAATTTCAGTTTCATGTGCTCTGGCAGACCACCCACGTTGTGGTGTGATTTGATCAAATGGGCATTGCCGGTTTTGGCACCAGCAGATTCGATAACATCAGGATAGATCGTGCCTTGCGCCAGCCATTTGGCTGCGCTGAGTTTGTTGGATTCTTCTTCGAAGATTTCGACAAACAGATTGCCGATAATCTTGCGTTTTTTCTCCGGGTCAGCTTCACCCGTCATCGCCTCAAGAAAGCGTTGCTCGGCATCAACACGAATTACCTTCACGCCCATGTGTTGTGCAAAGGTTGCCATTACCTGGTCACCTTCTTTGTGACGCAGCAAGCCATTATCAACAAAGACACAGGTCAGTTGATCGCCAATTGCCTTGTGTAACAATGCGGCGACGACGGAGGAGTCAACACCGCCCGACAGACCAAGGATCACCTCGTCACTGCCGACCATTTCACGCACGTCAACAATAGCGCTTTCGGCAATATTGCCTGGGGTCCACTCTGCACCACAACCACAAATGCCATGAATAAAGCGTTCGAGAATACGCTGACCCTGATGGGTGTGGGTCACTTCTGGATGAAACTGCACGCCGTAAAAATGCTTGGTTTCATTGGCGATACCGGCAATAGGGGCTGAATCAGTCGAGGCCATCAGTTTAAAACCATCCGGCAGATCAACCACACGATCACCGTGACTCATCCACACGTCGAGTATGCCGTAGCCTTCCTCGGTGGTGTGGTCTTCTATGTCTTTCAACAATTCTGTGTGACCACGGGCGCGCACCTTGGCGTAACCATATTCGTGGTGATCGGCATTTTCCACCTTACCACCCAGCTGGGCGGTCATGGTTTGCATGCCGTAGCAGATGCCAAACACAGGCACGCCCAGATCAAATACAAGCTGAGGTGCCACGGGCGCGTCTGCTGCCACCGTGCTCTCGGGACCGCCGGAAAGAATAATGCCCTTGGGCGCAAATGCGCGGATGGCAGCTTCGTCCATATCCCAGGGATGCAGTTCGCAGTAAACACCAGCCTCGCGCACGCGGCGGGCAATCAACTGAGTGTACTGTGAACCAAAGTCGAGAATCAGGATTCTGTCTTGATGAATATCTTTGCTCATCGGCGTCTCTATAAATAAAGATGTGAAAGGAATAAAACGATGTTACTGAAACAAAAAGGCCGGCTGAACACCGGCCCTTTTCGGAATGGTTAGTCGATACGGTAGTTTGGTGCTTCGCGGGTGATGGTCACGTCATGCACATGGCTTTCTTTCATGCCAGCATTGGTGACACGTACAAACTCAGGCTTGCTGCGCATCTCGTCCAGATTCTTACAACCGGTATAGCCCATGCTTGAACGCAGACCACCCATGAACTGATGCACAATCGCCAGCATGCTGCCTTTGTAAGGGACTCGGCCTTCAATGCCTTCCGGCACCAGTTTCTCAACACCCTCTGAAGAGTCCTGAAAATAGCGATCACTGGAACCCTCCTGCATGGCGCCCAGCGAACCCATGCCACGGTAGGCTTTATAGGTACGCCCCTGGAACAGCTCAACTTCGCCCGGCGCTTCTTCAGTACCGGCAAACATACCGCCCACCATTACTGTATAGGCACCCGCCACAATCGCCTTGGCCATGTCACCTGAGAAACGCACCCCGCCATCGGCAATAAATGGTACGCCAGTGCCTTCCAGTTCTTTGGCAACATTGGCAACTGCACTGATCTGCGGCACACCGACACCGGAAATAATACGGGTAGTACAAATGGAACCAGGACCGATACCGACCTTGACCGCATCAGCCCCCGCATCAATCAGAGCTCTGGCCGCTGCCGCCGTGGCAATATTGCCGCCGATGACCTGTACCTGTGGAAAGTTTTTCTTTACCCAGCCAACCCGGTCAATGACACCTTGTGAATGACCGTGAGCGGTATCAACGACCAATACATCAACCCCCGCTGCCACCAATGCCGCGACACGATCTGGCGTATCACCACCCGTCCCCACAGCAGCGCCAACACGCAAGCGTTCTTGATCATCTTTACAGGCGTTTGGTTTGTCCTGCGCCTTTTGAATATCCTTGACGGTAATCAAACCACGCAGATCAAAACTGTCATTAACCACCAGAATTTTTTCAATACGATGTTGGTGCAACAATCCTAAAACTTCTTCACGAGGGGCACCCTCTTTTACTGTCACCAAGGCATCTTTAGCGGTCATTACGGTGGATACAGGCTCGTCATAACGGGTTTCGAAACGCAGATCACGGTTGGTGACAATGCCGACTAACTTCTGACCATCAACCACAGGTACACCGGAAAAGTTCTTGGCCTGGGTCAAATCAATCACTTCACGGATGGTGGCCGTAGGCGAAACCGTGATTGGATCATTAATGACGCCACTTTCGTATTTCTTAACCTTCAACACCTCAGCAGCCTGCGCTTCGATGGATAGATTTTTATGAATGATGCCAATACCACCCTCTTGCGCCAGGGCAATGGCCAGACGCGACTCAGTCACCGTGTCCATGGCCGCCGACACTAGGGGAATATTCAGCGTGATCTCGCGTGTCAGCTTGGTAGATAAATCCACCTCTTTGGGCAGCACGGTAGAATGCGCTGGCACCAACAAAACATCATCAAATGTCAAAGCTTCTTCTATGATGCGCATGGTTTGGCCCCGTTCAAAGTCTAAAAGTAAAAGTGCTGCATTATACGTTGTTTAGCTGTCGCTGGTAAAGCCAGGGTTTTATGTCTCACTCGGCCTTTAACAATGAAAAGTGGCATACAGGGCTGCACTGATAGCAACAAAATCAGCCAGGACGGTGACAACTCTCAAGATAGTTACATATTCTTCCTCAAGCAATTGGCGAGCAGAATGGCGACACGCTAGAATGTGCAGATGCCAAACACCCTAATACCTAACACTTCAGCCCAGCCAAATCGTGATATTTTCAGCGTTTCCCGCCTGGTACGTGAAACCAAAGCTGTGCTGGAGGGCAGCTTTCCCCTGCTCTGGCTGGAGGGCGAAATTTCCAACTTCTCCCGCCCTTCATCCGGCCACATGTACTTTACCCTCAAGGATGAAGCTGCCCAGGTGCGCTGCGCCATGTTCCGGGGCAAAAATATACACCTGCGCATCAAGCCCCAAAATGGCATGCAGATTCTGGTCAGGGCCAGGCTTACACTTTATGAGGCCCGTGGTGATTTTCAGATCATCGTTGAACACATGGAAGAGGCAGGCCTTGGTGCCCTGCAACGGGCCTTTGAAGCACTCAAATCACAGCTAGGCCAGGAAGGTCTGTTCGATACGCGCATTAAACAGACTGTCCCCGCCCTGCCACAAAAGATTGGCGTGATCACCTCGCCCACAGGTGCCGCAATTCGCGATGTACTCAGTGTGCTGACACGACGTTTTCCCGCCATCCCTGTGCAGATCTACCCGGTGCCAGTGCAGGGTGAATCAGCTGCTGTAGAAATTGCCAACGCGATCAAGCTGGCAGACAAACGCAAGGACTGTGACGTGCTACTGCTGACACGGGGTGGCGGTTCGCTTGAAGACCTTTGGGCCTTTAATGAAGAGGTCGTTGCACGGGCCATTCACGCCTGTAAAACACCACTGGTATCGGCCATCGGCCACGAAGTGGATTTCACCATTGCCGACTTTGTGGCCGACCAGAGAGCAGCTACACCGTCGGCTGCTGCAGAACTGATCAGCCCTGATCAGTATGATATTCAACAGCAGATAAACACACAGTTTAGTCGCCTGCAAAAACAGACAAGATCACGCATACAACAATCACAACAAGGCCTCGACTGGCTGGAAAAACGCCTGCAACAGCAACACCCCGGACAATTGCTAAAAGCCAAGAGCCAGCGCCTGGATGAACTGGAGCACCGCTTAAGCCGAGTCGTCAAAAATAACATCGATGCCAGGCGCCATGTACTGACCCTGCTTAATAGCCGGCTTCAACGTCATACCCCCTTACAACAACTCAGTCAGTTCAAAATGCGGCAGCAAGCCCTGCAACAACGCCTGCATCACACCTGGGAGCGAATCATTGCCAATAAACGGCAGCGTCTGGCGATTAGCTGCCGTAGCTTGAATAATGTTAGCCCGCTGGCAACCTTGCAGCGTGGGTATGCCATTATTCAGGATGTAGCTGATAAAACAGTTTTTACGGATGCAAGCAAACTTAACACGGGTGACAAAATTTCAGCCCGCTTAGCCAAAGGCAGCCTGATCTGCACTATTGATAAAATTAAAAAATAATCATATGAAATACAACCACGAACACATCACATCTGCCCTGTTTGGCTTTGCTCTGTTTGTTTTCAGCAACCTGAGCCAGGCAATAGAGTTACCCCAACAAGACAATGTACCCGGCGGCATTGCCATTATTCAACTAAATGAAACGGGGGATGCAGCACCCAAGGTCAGCTACAAAAAGAAACCCGTCATGGTGATCAAACATCAACAGGCATGGTATGCACTGATTGGTATTCCGCTCGCGGCAAAAAACGGTACGCATAGCATTAACAGCACGCACGCTGGCAACAATAATAGCTACCGTTTTCAGGTCACCGATAAGCAGTATGAAAGCCAATACATCACCATCAAAAACAAACGCAAGGTCAACCCGAATAAGGATGACATGAAACGAATTGGCAGGGAGCGGAAAAAGATCAATGCAGCACTGGCACACTGGGACGACCTGCTTTACACCAACACCTTGCAACTAGACCTGCCAGTTCAAGGCCGCCTGAGCAGCCCCTTTGGCCTAAGGCGTTTTTTCAATGAACAACCACGCAAACCACACAGCGGTATTGATATCGCCGCACCAAAAGGCACGCCGATCACGGCACCCGCAAGTGGCAAGGTCATTCTTACCGGCAACTTTTTTTTCAATGGCAATTCTGCCTTTATCGACCATGGCCAAGGGCTGATCACCATGTATTGCCATATGGACAGCATCAAGGTTAAAGAAGGTCAGTTGATTAAACAGGGTGAGCAGATTGGCAGCATAGGCATGACCGGGCGTGTGACCGGCCCACACCTGCATTGGAGCATCAGCATGAATAATGCCCGTATTGATCCAAACCTGATTGTGCCGGCCCTGCGGCAAACACCCCCGACCGATATCAGCACACCGTCAAAGTAGTGATAAAACAATGAAAAAGATCAGCAGCATTTTTATTTTGTTAGGACTAATGCTTTCAGGCTGCAGTCTTAGCCCGGTTTCAGTCCCTGACAGCAGAGGCAACGGCGGCGTTAATCACATCATACTGTTGTGGTTAAAAGACCCCGGAAATCCACGCCAGCAACAGCAGATTATTCGAGCTACAAAAGAACTGGAAAATATCCCCGGCGTTATTCAAATACGTGCAGGCACCTCAATCTCGAGCAATCGAAAGATTATTGATGACAGTTTCGATGTCGGTATACATATGCTTTTTGCGAATAAGACAGCTATGCATGCCTACACCAAACATCCTGAACATAGCCGGGCGGTTAATCAGGCAATCATGCCCTTCATCAAAAAAATAATTATTTACGACTTTGAGGAATAAGGTTATTACTTATTATCAAGGGCATTATCAAGTTCCTGCCTGACCTCATCAAACTTATCATAGATTACATCAGCGCGCTTAAAGGCACGTTTGGATCTTTCCCGGCCTTCAACCACAATTGATCTCACCAGATCCTCTTGACCCGAGGTTAAACCTAGATCAAGCATCGCCTCATCAAGATCATCAAGCATGCTGTTAATAACATTGGTATTGGCCTCTTGCATTTCACCAAACTGCTTATCAACCTCCTCCATCATGCCAATGACCACATTGATAACCTGCTCTTTTTGAATGGAGGCATTTTCATACATCAGAAACTTAATCCTAGCCTCAACGGCATCACATAGATTACCCAATGAGTCTTTGGTAATGCCATAGCGTTCTTCATCTTCAATCGGCATATTTTTCACCAACAGTGAAAAATCAGCATAATTAATGATTGTCCTGGCATTAAAATCGAAAAAACGCCCTCTGTACCGGGACAGCTCGATCACGCTCTCTTCCAAGGGTGAAACAATACCTTGGCTGGAAAAGCCAAAACTCTCATCACGAGAAAATATTTTCAGACTACACTTAAGACCATAGTTATTTGTTGCATCAAACAACAAACGTGCAACCTCTTCATAATTGACTGCATCCAGGGTGTTTTTATAAAATTCAAGCACCTGACCAAGATCGCTGGAGTAGGTCATGGCTTGCATGGCAACACTGTTGGATTCACTTAATTGCTGCTGCAAATTCTTGTTTTCTTCCCTCAAGACAAGCAGCTTCTTGATCTTTAAACCCAGCTCTTCAGGACTGATCGGCTTAGTAATATAATCGTCAGCACCAACCTCAAAGCCTTTCAGTTTTTCCTCAAGACTGGCAAGTGAAGAAACAAAAATAAATGGAATATCCTGATATTCGGGATTTGATTTTACCGCCTGACAAAAAGCATAGCCCTCCATCACCGGCATCACAATGTCGGACAAAATAATATCGATGCTCTGATGCGACCCATTCACTCGATCGAGTGCCTCTTTGCCATTTTCAGCAGTGAGCACATCGTAACCCAGAGAAACCAGATGAAGCGAGTGCATCGCCAGCAAATCGGCATCATCATCAACGACCAAAACACGGTGGGATCTTTCTTCCATAATCAGTGACCACAAAACCTATCTAGAAAAGACTTTCTATGTATCGACCTTTTGCCCGGATTCATAAACAAAATCGTCGACTGAGAGGTGCATGATAGTGAAACAGGTGAATCTGCTGCTGAGCTAATGCAAAGAACCGTGATTGCAGAGCAGTGTTTTCGTAAACCGCTGGTGCTTCACTCGGATAATGGCAGCCCGATGAAATCATATACCTTACAAAGCAAACTCCTCGACTTAGGCATCACGCCTTCACATAGCCGGCCACGGGTAAGCA
>JAJRUN010000147.1 GCA_024277755.1 Gammaproteobacteria bacterium
ATTCCTGTCGATGGCACCACCATTGACGGAGAAAGTAATGTCGATGAATCGATGGTGACCGGCGAACCGCTGCCTGTTGCCAAAACGGTGGGAGAGCGCTTGATTGGTGCCACCGTCAATGGCACGGGTGGTTTGTTGATGCGTGCGGAAAAAGTAGGGGCAGATACGCTGCTATCACAGATCGTCAATATGGTCGCCGAAGCCCAGCGCTCACGTGCCCCTATCCAGCGATTAGTGGATACGGTCTCCGGTTATTTTGTTCCTGTCGTGGTGGTCATCGCCATTCTGACTTTCATCATCTGGAGCCTGTGGGGGCCAGAACCCGCCATTGCCTATGCTGTTATCAATGCCGTGGCGGTACTGATCATTGCCTGCCCTTGCGCGTTAGGGTTGGCGACCCCGATGTCGATCATGGTCGGCACCGGTAAAGGGGCAATGATGGGCGTACTGTTTAAAAATGCCGAAGCGTTGGAGATCTTGCGCAAAGTAGATACGTTGGTGGTAGACAAAACAGGCACACTCACCGAAGGCAAACCTAAATTGGTCTCGGTCACGGTGATGGAGGGTTTTCAGGAAAGTGAGAACCTGCGTCTCGCCGCCACATTGGAGCGGGGCAGTGAACACCCTTTGGCTGAAGCCATTGTGCGAGGGGCTGAAGCGCGAGAGGTTAAGCTGACCCAGGCTGAGGATTTCCAATCCGTTACCGGCATGGGGGTCACAGGGGTTGTTGATGGTCGCAAAGTGGCGCTAGGCAATATCAAACTGCTGGAGAGTCTCGGTATTGATGCAGGTGGCCTACCAAAACAAGCAGACACACAGCGCAGTGAAGGGCAAACCGTCATGCTATTGGCGATTGATGGCAAGGCCGCCGGGTTGATTGGTGTCGCTGACCCGATCAAAGAGACTACCCCCGAAGCGATCCGTGACCTGC
Organism: Gammaproteobacteria bacterium; assembly: GCA_024277755.1. Lineage (GTDB taxonomy): Bacteria > Pseudomonadota > Gammaproteobacteria > Tenderiales > Tenderiaceae > Tenderia. The sequence goes on from JAJRUN010000147.1 coordinate 932, forward strand.
ACGGAGAGGGGATCAAAATTGTCATGCTGACCGGCGACAGTCGCAAGACCGCAGAGGCTGTGGCCGCCAAGCTCGATATCGATCAGGTGCATGCCGAAGTGTTGCCGGAGCAAAAAGCCGAAGTGGTCAAACAGCTTCAGGCCAAAGGGCATATCGTCGCCATGGCGGGTGACGGCATCAACGATGCGCCCGCCCTGGCGCAAGCCCATGTGGGTATTGCGATGGGTACTGGTACCGATGTGGCCATGGAGAGTGCCGGGGTGACGCTGGTCAAAGGTGATTTGCGCGGCATTGTGCGGGCAAGACGTTTGAGCCGCGCCACCATGCGCAACATCCGACAAAACCTGTTTTTTGCTTTTATCTATAACGCCGCCGGGGTGCCGGTTGCGGCGGGGATACTTTACCCCGTATTTGGTGTGCTGCTTTCCCCGATTATTGCGGCGGCGGCAATGGGCTTCAGCTCCGTATCGGTGATCACCAATGCGCTTAGATTGAAAAGAGTGAAATTGTAATGGATTACCCACCTTCCTTTGAAAAGGGAAGTGGGGGGTTGCAAAATAAGGAGTTAAATATGCACGGGGATGTTGGATACGCTTATGGCATGTGGATAGTTGCGGCTTTTAATGTCGGCATTTTCCTGTTTTTCATTTTCAGTTTTCTCAAACCCAGAGGCGGCCAGGAGTGGCGCAGCATGGGCGTGGTGACAGCCTTTTTGGTGGCGCTCTTCGCCGAGATGTATGGTTTTCCATTAACGATTTATTTGCTCTCTGGTTGGCTAGGTGATGCTTATCCAGCACTGCAACCCTTTAGCCATAAATACGGTCATCTGTGGGTAGTGGTCTTTGGCGGCTCTGATTTGGCATGGGCAATTGTGATGGGGCTAAGTTTAGTTTTTATGATCATGGGGTACATGCTGCTTTCAAAGGGGTGGACACAGATCCACGCCGCACGTGGTGGGCTGGTGTCTGATGGCATCTACGCTTATGCCCGCCACCCGCAATACACTGGGCTATTTCTTCTAATCATCGGTTTTCTGGTGCAGTGGCCAACGCTGCTCACCGTGTTGATGGCGCCCATCATGCTCTACGCCTACGTGCACCTTGCCAGGGTCGAAGAGCAGCGCGCAGAAACAGAGTTCGGCGAGGCATACAACGAGTACGCGGGTAAAACGCCAGCCTTTTTTCCGCCATTGAATCAATGGAAGGCATTTTTATCCGTCAAGGTACATGAGGAAGAGACACGCTAATTGAGATTCAAACAGGAGATGGCATATGGAAGGACTGGGTTCACTACTATTTTTTGCAATTCTATTTTTTGTCATGATGCGATGGGGTTGTGGTGCCCATATGATGCATGGCCATGGTGGGCATGGGAGTCACAATAAAAAGAAATACATCGACCCGGTATGCGACATGGAGGTTGATGTGGATAAGGGTTATGGCATGACTCATCAAGGCGAACCGTACCGCTTTTGTACCCGTAGCTGCCTTGAGAAATTTGATGCCGATCCTGAGCGCTTCATCAATAAAAAGGTGGGAGAGAACCATGAAATGTAATCATCATAAAACGGGGCTCTCACTGCTGGGCGTAGGCCATGCCACCAGCCTGTTGCTGGCGATCAGCTTCACGCTCTGTATTGGTTTTGATCTGCTCCTGCCCGGTCATGCCATGTACAGCACCTGGCAGAATTTACTGCCCGGTTTTGAATGGCTCAGCTGGAAAAGCTTTTTCCTGGGATTGATCGAGGCCTACGGCTACGGCTGGTACTTTGCGTTGATCTGGGTGCCTATCTATAATTTCGTTGTGCTTCGTGGACAACAGAAGGAGTGTGTCGATGGATAAAAAATGTATCTGCCAGGAGACCCAGCGCCATTTTCTCAACAAGGCGTTTGACCGCCTCAAACTGAAAGGGGCACAGCGAGAACTGTTGCTCTCCTCATTTCGCGAGACACGGATTACCGTGCCGGTGACGCTGCGCCATAACGGTGAAAACACCCTGCACACCTTTCAAGGTTACCGCGTGCAACACAACCATGCGCGTGGCCCTTTCAAGGGTGGGCTGCGTTTTCATCCTGACGTTAACATGGGAGAGATCCGCGCGCTGGCGCAGTTAATGACCTGGAAAACAGCGCTGGTGGATATCCCCTTTGGCGGTGCTAAAGGTGGTGTTTCTGTTGACCCACAGCAGTTAAATGAGACCGAGCTGGAGGAGCTCTCCAGACGTTTTTGTCAGAAAATGGCACCGATCATCGGCGTGCATGAGGACATCCCTGCGCCCGATATCGGCACCAATCCACAGGTGATGGCGTGGATGCTGGACGAGTACAGCAAAACGCACGGTTATAGAACAGCTATTGTGACCGGCAAACCGGTCGAACTGGGTGGCAGTGCCGGGCGGCTGGAGGCGACGGGATATGGTGTTGCTCATCTGGCGCACAAGGTGGCTGAAACAATCTCACTGACACCTGAACATAGCCGGGTCGTGATACAGGGCTTTGGCAATGTCGGTTCTCATACAGCAATTGCTCTAGCGAGTAAGGGATACAAAATCATTGCACTCTCCGATGTGAATGGCGGGGTGGTGAATGAAACGGGTATTTTGATCGATCACGCACTGCGACATATCGCTGAAAACGGCACCTTGACAGGGTTGTCGGGATGCTCCTCTGTCAGCAATGCAGACCTGCTTGAACTCCCCTGTGAAATTCTGGTGCCCGCCGCGCTGGAAGCGACCATCACCTGTGACAACGCGGGTGCCATTCAGGCGAAACTGATTGTGGAGGCGGCCAACATGCCCGTTACACATGGTGCGGATGAGCAGTTGCAGCAGCGCGGTGTTGTGATCGTGCCTGATCTGCTGGCCAATGTGGGCGGTGTACTCGCTTCGTATTATGAGTGGGTACAAAACCTTCAACAATTTCCGTGGGATCGTGAGACGGTACTGGCTCGCCTGGAAAGCCGACTCTCCCGCACCTACGATGCCGTGAGCGTGCTGGCAAACGAGCAACAGATCGACCTGCGTTGTGCCGCCTATGAACTGGCAATCAGGCGGGTCGAGCATGCCGTTCGACTGAGAGGATTTTAAATCGTTGTTTTGAGTAGGGCAACAAAAGGAGAGAGTTTTATGAGTATGATGAAAAGTAAAGTAGTACTCACGATTGCACTGTTTGTGGGCGCCGCATCAGCCGGGTTCGCTGCGGAGGTGCCTGATGGGCAAGTGCTGTTCAAGAAAAAATGTGGGCTATGCCACGGCATCGATAAAAAGAAGCTAGGCCCGGCTATCAAGACCATGAGTAACCAGAAGGCGGTGTTAAAAACGGTCATCACTGAGGGTAAAGGAGCGATGCCCGGTTATGAAGGAAAGCTGACTGGCGCGCAGATCGATGCGCTAGTGAGTTATTTGTTGGCAAACCAATAGGAGAGAGCGATGAAAACCATAGACGATAACAAACAATCAGATATTGAGCGAGGGCGGCCTGATACTGCGATAGTATCTCTGGCTTTGCTGTTGATCGGTATATTTTTTATCAATACCGCACAGGCAGTTCCTGCGTTTGCACGAAAACACCAGACCGAATGCAGCAGTTGTCACAGTGCCTGGCCAGCGCTGAATGCTGCCGGGCGCACGTATAAAGAGAACGGCTACCGTTTCTCGCGGGATGAATCGCCGGGATTTATGAACTGGGACCAGACCTTGCCGGTCTCCGCCGTGATCAAGGCTCGCCCCTATGAGAAGAGTGATAACGGCAAGAAAAAGATCCGCGCATTGCACGAAGTGGAGGTGATGGTTGCCGGTGCCATGGCCAACGACTTTTCCGGTTGGTTTGAACTGGAGGCAGAAGATGATGCCGGCTTTAATGTTGAGGTGAAGTCAGCTGCGCTCGGTTATCACCCCAGCAAAGCGGTCAATCTGCAAGTCTCGTGGGGCGCGATTACGGGTAGCGATCCCTATGATGTTTACAGTAATCCCCGGAAAATGACGCGCAACCGTGCCTCGGTGATTAACCAGCGGTTTGGCGGGGCGGATGCGAACGGTCGACTGCGTGATGCGCGGCAGAACATCACCGTCTATGGCCGGCCACTCGATATGCTCTTCTACAGTGTCAGTATCAG
>JAJRUN010000148.1 GCA_024277755.1 Gammaproteobacteria bacterium
AAAGCAGTGGATGCAAATCCAAATCATGCAAAAGAGCCTGCAAGACTCTATGACCGAGTCAGAATTGCTAAGTATTCAAGGTCAGGTTCAGCGGCTCATCGAACAAGCACATAAAGATCACCCGCCAGGTCAAAAGAGCATGCAATCGACTATCGACTCCCTACTTGGTGACAACCTTGGCCACGGCGAAACCAACACAGCAAATACCAATATGCAGTTTGCCCATCAGCCCAGCCCCTCTGAACAGGTTCCGAACAATAAATCCGAACAACTGACCAATAGCGACGAAGGTGAAATACCTGTTAATCCAAGCGCGCCCTTTTGCCATATTGATCAGACACGAGACAACATCAACGCAATTCAATCCAGCCTTGCAGAACAAATCAATAATGCCAAACAATTCAATTCTGCTCTATCAAAATTGCTGCACAATTCATTTGCAGTCATACGCAACCTGGATGAAAGCGATAATGTTAGCCAGGTTAAAAACGTATTCCTCAGACGCTATGCCAAACTGATCAAGATGCAGCAGGATCTGGCAAGCAACTTTCAAAGCCTTGATGATGGTCTTAATGACATCGTTTCCAACAGCCAAAATCTTAACGATGAACTGTCACGAGTTCACCGGCTCAGCCTGACCGATGAACTGACCCAGCTCCCCAACCGCCGCTCCTTCTTGCTGCGCCTGGATGATGAAATTTCCAGAGCCTTGCGCTTTGATTACCCTATGGCCATGGCACTGATTGATATCGATAATTTCAAACCAATCAATGATACCTATGGTCACGCCGCAGGCGACCTCATCCTCCAGCACTTCGCCCAGAACATGAACATTGTGTTTCGCTATCACGACATGGCAACACGTTATGGCGGTGAGGAATTTGCCGTATTGTTTCCCAACACCAGTATCGATGGCGCATTAAGCGCACTGAACAAACTGCAACTCAAACTCAAGGCCAACCCCAAAATTCTTTATAAGGATTTAGAAATACCGGTTCCCACTTTCTCAGCTGGCATCACGCTCTACAATCAGGGCGAAGATACTGATGAAATCATCAGACGCTCAGACATTGCCATGTATAAAGCCAAAACAGCTGGCCGTGATCGAATCGAAGTTGACCCGCTTGGCACCAGCCAAGCACCCCAGGAAGCAAGGAAATCAGATATACCCGCATAAAAAAACCCGCATCAAGCGGGTTTTTATCGAGACCAAGCTTGAAAGCTAGATTTAGGGAGTACCCTCCTCTAAATCTGCCCCTTCTTTCTCAACCGGCATCAAGTCAGCCTTGCTCACCCCTAACATCAGAATTGCACTACTAGCAACATAGATCGATGAGTACGTCCCCACCACCACACCTATAATCAAAGCTAAAGCAAAGGAGTGAATGATTTCACCCCCCACAAAAAACAGGGCAAACAATACCAACAAGGTCGTTAATGAGGTCACCAGGGTACGCGATAAGGTCTGGGTAATAGAACTGTTTATCACTTCCATTGAGGTTCCTTTACGCATCTTACGAAAATTTTCGCGGATACGATCATAGACCACAATTGTGTCGTTCAACGAGTAACCAATTACCGCCAGAACAGCCGCAAGCACCGTCAGATCAAATTCGAACTGAAACAGCGAAAAAATCCCCATGGTAATCACAACATCGTGAACCAAAGCAACGACAGCTCCCACCGAAAAACGGATTTCAAAACGAAAGTAGACATAGATAAGAATACCAAACAACGCAGCCAACATTGCCAGGCCGCCATCTTCGGTTAGCTCATCGCCGATCTGTGGCCCGACAAATTCAACCCGGCGCATATCCACATCCTGACCATCACTTTCCAGCGCACGCAGTACGCGGCTACTAACACCCGCCGTACCTTCACCCGCCTGTGGTGATAATCGAATCAAGACATCCTTTGATGTGCCGAAATGCTGCACTACAGCACTATCAAAACCAGCAGTTGTCAACGCCGAGCGCAGCTGCGACAAATCAGCTGATTCAGTATAACCAACCTCAACCAGGGTACCGCCGGTAAAGTCAATACCTAGATTCAGGCCTCGGGTTGCCAGCGAAACAATAGACACCAAAATCATCAACACTGATGCAATCAAGGCCAGTTTGCCCTTGCTCATAAAATCGATGCTATGACTTGTATCCAGTATCTTCATCTTTGATTTCCTAATTCTTTTACTTAACCCGCCACCAGGCAGCCACTAAATGGAAAGTTTCTTGACCCGCTTGCCGCCGTAAATCAGATTGACTATGGCACGGGTACCAACAATGGCGGTAAACATGGACGTCAGAATACCGATTGCCAAAGTCACGGCAAAGCCCTTAATCGGCCCAGTACCCAGACCAAGCAGCACAAAGGCTGCAATCAAAGTGGTGATATTGGCATCGGCAATGGTCGAAACCGCCTTCTCATAACCGGCATGAATAGCTGCCTGTGGTGAAACACCGTTACGCAGCTCCTCACGAATACGTTCGAAGATCAATACATTGGCATCCACTGCCATGCCGACAGTCAAGACGATGCCGGCAATGCCGGGCAGGGTCAGCGTGGCCTGAAACATAGATAGCACCGCCACAACCATCACCAGATTGAAGGCCAGCGCCAGGTTGGCGACCAAACCAAACACCTTGTAATAAACAGCCATGAAAATCAGCACCAGCACAAAGCCGATGACAACAGACTTAAAGCCCATGTCGATATTGTCCTGCCCCAGGCTTGGGCCGATAGTACGTTCTTCCATGATTTCAATCGGCGCGGACAAGGCACCAGCCCGCAACAATAACGATAATGTCCGAGATTCTTCAGTACTATTCAATCCCGTAATCTGAAAACCATTACCAAACGGCTCACGGATATTGGCAACATTGATGACCTCTTCTATCTTGGTCCGCGTTTTGACCAGTTTGCCATTCACCATTTTCGACTTGGACTTCAGCTCAATAAAGACCACCGCCATGCCTTTTCCGACATTATTTTTGGTGACCTTAAGCATTTTCTTGCCACCCTTCTGATCAAGGGAGATACGCACATTGGGACTACCATTCTGTGAGTCAATCCCGGAACGGGCATCGGTAATCGCATCACCAGTAACAATGACCTGTTTCTTCAGCAATACATGACCACCTTCACGGGTCCTGTAAAGACGTGAACCGGCGGGCACACGTCCGGCCAGGGCATCCTGAAGATTACCTGTCTCGTCTGCCATGCGAAATTCAAGCGTTGCCGTGGCGCCCAAAATCTCTTTGGCACGGGCGGTATCCTGTACCCCCGGCAGCTGTACCACAATGCGATCTTCGCCTTGGCGCTGGATCAGTGGTTCTGCGACACCCAATTCATTGACACGATTGCGCAGGGTGGTGACGTTTTGCTGCACAGCAAACTTACGCGTTTCACGCATTTCGTCTTCAGACAGCCTGGCTAAGACGTAAAAGGCACTACCACGCTGCTCATCATCAAGCATCAGGTTGCGAAATTCCTTACGAATGACCCCCTTCGCCTTCTGCTGTGCCTCGGCGTTGCGGAATTTGATATCCACCCCACCCCCAGAAACTCGACTCACCGTCAGATAACGCACCTTGTTTTCGCGCAGCAACGCACGCAGATCACCTACGTAGCGATCTTCAGCCATCTGCACTGCGGCATCAGTGTCAACCTGCATGAGAAAGTGCACACCACCACGCAGATCCAGCCCCAGGTACATGGGCAAGGCATTAAAGGAACGCAACCAGTCCGGCGTGGCCGGAGCCAGGTTCAAGGCAATGACATAATCATCCTGCATAAACAGCCCCAGATGATCACGGGCCTTGAGCTGATCCTCGGTATTGGCAAAACGCACCACCAGGCCTTGTCGTTCAATGTCTATGGTCAGCGGCTTAATGCCCTGGCGCTGCAATTCACTGCGCACATCCCCCAAGGTAACATCCGTAATATCAGCGCCTCGGGTTGAAGAAATCTGCAAAGCAGGATCCTCACCATAGAGATTAGGCAAAGCATAGAGGGTACCAACCACCACAACGATAACGACAAGCAGGTTTTTCCACCACGGGTACTGATTAATCATATTTTTGTCCCGAACTTCCTGTCTGACATGGTCTTAGAATTTAACGCTGCCTTTTGGCAACAAAGAACCAATCGCGCTTCTCTGCACTTGAACTTCAACACCTTCGGCAATCTTTACCATGACAAAGCTTTCATCAATCTTTGTGATCTTGCCGGCAATTCCACCCGTGGTGACCACCTCGTCATTTTTTGACAACTCGGCGGTCATTTTTTTGTGTTCTTTGGCGCGCTTAATCTGCGGACGTAACAACAGAAAGTAAAAAATCAAGAATAAAACAATCAGGAATACAAAGTTAGCCATACCGGGCTCGCCACCCGCCGTGGCCGCTTCCTGGGCAATAGCATCTGAAATGAAAAAGCTCATTTAATTCTCCAAAACTTGCTGATAGATTTCCCCAACCCATATTAGGGCTGGCAAATAAAGTCGCACATTATGACACAGCTTTAGCGCGTTTGGCATAAAACTCAGCCACGAAGACACCCAGTTCACCGACCTCAATCGCTGCCCGCAGGCCTTTCATCAAGTCTTGATAATAATAAAGATTATGAATGGTATTCAGATGTGAACCGAGGATCTCGCCACACTTGTCCAGATGATGCAGATAAGCGCGACTATAGTGCTGACAGGTATAACAGCCGCAGCTTTCGTCCAATGGCCGTGTATCCTGCTTGTTTTTTGAATTGCGGATGCGCACATCACCAAAACGCGTAAACAGGTGCCCATTGCGAGCATTGCGTGTCGGCATAACACAATCAAACATATCGATGCCGCGGCGCACCGCTTCGACAATATCCTCTGGCTTACCCACCCCCATCAAATAACGAGGCTTATCCTCTGGCATCTTTGTTTGTAGATGCTCAAGAATCATAATCCGCTCCGCCTCAGTCTCACCTACTGACAGGCCACCGATAGCGTAGCCGTCAAAGCCAATCTCTTTCAGACCATCCAGTGATGTGGAACGCAATTCCGGATACATCCCCCCCTGCACAATGGCAAACAATGCGTTGGGATTCCCTTCGTGAGCAGCCTTGCTGCGTTGGGCCCAGCGCAGGGACAACTGCATTGAATCATTGGCCTGCTGTTCGGTGGCCGGGTATGGGGTGCATTCATCAAATATCATGACGATATCCGCGCCCAGTTCCCGCTGCACCTGCATGGATCGTTCGGGATCAAGAAAGACCTTGTCACCATTCACGGGCGAGCGGAAGGCAACCCCCTCTTCCGTGATCTTGCGCATTTCGCCAAGACTAAAGACCTGAAAGCCGCCGGAGTCAGTCAAAATAGGCCCGTCCCAGTGCATAAAGTCGTGCAGATCACCATGCTTTTGAATAATCTCGGTGCCGGGACGCAGCATCAGGTGAAAGGTGTTACCAAGAATGATCTCGGCACCCAGGCCTTTTAGCTCTTCCGGCGTCATCGCCTTGACCGTGCCATAGGTGCCAACAGGCATAAACGCCGGGGTTTGCACCGTGCCACGCTCAAAGCTCAACTGGCCACGGCGGGCATTTGCGTCAGTGGTTTTTAATTCAAACTTCATGAAGCTCTCCCTGCTAACGCGCCCGGTTCTGGTATCACCAGCATGGCGTCGCCATAACTAAAAAATCGATATTGTTTGTCCACCGCATGCTTGTAGGCCGCCATTACCCGCTCGTAACCAGCAAAGGCACTCACCAACATCAATAGGGTTGATTCCGGCAGGTGGAAATTAGTCATCAACAAATCGACCACCTGGAACTTATATCCCGGGGTAATAAAAATAGATGTCTCGCCGGAGAACACCGCCAGACCATTGTTGGCAACCGCGGCCCCTTCCAGACTGCGCAGGGCTGTAGTACCCACTGCTACCACTCGACCACCCCGGGCGCGGGCCGTACTGATCTGATCACAAACCTGCTGACTGACCTCAACATATTCGGCATGCATCTTATGATCGGCGACATTATCCACTCGCACCGGTTGAAAGGTACCCGCGCCGACATGCAAGGTAACAAAGGCCTGGTCAATACCTTTTTCTGCCAGCTTATCCAGCATGGCCTGGTCAAAATGCAAACCAGCGGTGGGGGCCGCCACGGCACCGGGGGTGTTGGCAAATACGGTCTGGTAACGCTCGCGGTCGGCCAATTTATCTTCACGACTGATGTAAGGCGGCAACGGCATGTGACCGACCTGTTCCAGTATTTCAAACAGTGGCCGCTGATCAAGAAACCGCAGTTCAAACAGATCATCCTGCCGGCCTGTCACCTCAACCTCAACTCCGCCATCCAATAACAAATGACTGCCGGGTTTGGGTGACTTGCTGGCACGTACATGGGCCAGGGCATTGTGCTTATCCACTACCCGCTCAATCATCACTTCGACCTTGCCACCACTGGCTTTGACACCAAACAGGCGCGCCGGAATGACGCGGGTATTATTAAATACCAACAGGTCGCCCGCTTGCAGCTGATCAAGCAGGTCACTAAACCGGCCATCTTCAAGGCGGTCAGTTGCGGCATCCAGCAACAACATGCGGCTGGCGGCACGCTCGGGCAGCGGCTGCTGGGCAATCAGTTCAGGCGGCAGGTAATAATCAAAATCGGTACGTAGCATGGCGGCGGATGGTAGCAGTTTCTGAAAATCTAATCGACAGTTCTTGCCGAACCGGCAACTTGCACTTATACTACGCGCTTCCTCTGGTCAGCAAATAAACATATTGCTCCACAGGGTCTGCCGGAGTGGTGGAATGGTAGACACGTTGGATTCAAAATCCAATGCTGGCAACAGCGTGCCGGTTCAAGTCCGGCCTCCGGTACCACATAAAATAAAAAAGCCCCGCGGTTAAATCCGCGGGGCTTTTTTATTGCTCAAAATATGGGCGACTCAAACAGACAAACGCCTTAACGCCCGTATTGACTCACCATTTTCTGTATTCGTGGTGCCAGCCCTTCATCCAACTGCTGCCAGTCAAAACGCCAACGCCAGTTATTTTCTGTTGTGCCTGGCGTATTCATTCTGTGCTGACCATCGAGCGCCAAAAAATCCTGCATTGGAATAATGGTCAAGCAGGCTACTGATGCCAAGGCAGAACGAATCAAGGGCCAGGGCATGATTTCAGCAGGATGACCCAGATATTCAAACATGTGTTCGCGCACCTCAGTCGACAACGCCTCATACCAACCAAGGCTGGTGTCATTATCATGCGTACCAGTATAAACAACGCTGTCGAAGGTTTGATTGTGTGGCAAATATGGATTGCTGGCGTCACCACCAAAGGCAAATTGCAGAATTTTCATACCTGGCAGATTGTGATGTTTGCGTAGGGCATCCACTTCTGCAGTAATAATCCCCAGGTCTTCCGCCACCAATGGCAAGGGATCAAACTCTTTATGCAATGATTCAAATAATGCATCACCTGGTGCCTTGACCCAGTGACCATTGATGGCCGTTTCTTCGTGGACAGGGATCTCCCAATAAGCCTCGAAACCGCGAAAATGATCGATACGCACCCACTCAAACATCTCCAGTTGAGTGGCCATCCGCGTCTTCCACCACTTGAAGTCGTCGGCCTGCATTCTGTCCCAGCGATAATGGGGGTTCCCCCAACGCTGGCCTGTCTCGGAAAAATAGTCTGGAGGCACGCCCGCTACCACCTCTGCCTGGCCATTATCGTCAAGACGGAAATATTCACGATGAGCCCAGACTTCAGCACTGTCATGAGCGACAAAGATAGGCATATCACCAAACAGGATCACACCACGCTGACGAGCATAATCATGCAGAAACCCCCACTGACGAAAAAAGACAAACTGCTCAAAACGAATATAGTCAATGGCCTCGGCCAGAACCTGCTCGACCCCAGCCAATGCACTATTTTCATGCCCCCTAAGCGCTTCCGGCCAATTCAGCCAGTGACTATTGCCGTGTGCCTGACGAATCGCCTGAAACAAGGCATAGTCCTGCAGCCAGTGCTTGTTGCCAGCCACAAACTCATCATATTCGACACGCATGCTGCCATCAGCCACGAGCTTAGATTCCTGGTAGGCATTCCTGAGCATCGTTAGTCGATAGCTCACAAAGTTTTTCGGTTCAGCCTCCAGATCAACTGCCAGCAACCCCCACTCCTGCAGAAGTTCAAGATTAATCAACAGCGGGTTACCCGCATGCACAGATAACCCCTGATAGGGAGAAAAATCACCATGCGTCGGCACCAGAGGCAACATCTGCCAGACACTAACACCGGATGCAGCGAGGAAATCGATAAACTTATAAGCATCCCCGCCCAAATCACCGCAACCGACGCCACCAGGAAGCGAGGTTGGATGCAACAGCACCCCGGCACGGCGACGACTGAGAGGCGTATCTATCGTACCCACTTAGGTTTCCTGACCCTGGCGCATTACACCACCTGCATCAGGATCACCACCACCATGAGTAAAGGCATGAGAAAGATGTTCAGGTGGTTCTTCGCCTAACATTTGGTATAACGTTGCCAATTGCATGCGGTAGAGGCGTTCAAAATCACGCACTGCCTCAGAAGGGTTGTAATCACCAAACCACCAAAACCAGTCCGAGCCTTCACAAATACCCAGCTGTCGTTCTGCATTTTCAAGCTGCTCAGCCGTTAAGCGACCACTCGCCACAACACTATCAAAGTTTCGCTTGGCTTCAACCAGCATATCCCAGCCACGATTCTTGTCCTGATCACCAATCCAGGTAGAGAATGTTCCATAAACCCAGCTACCAGGCACAATATGCGGCAATTCATCTGAAGCAGGGGCCTGATCCAGACACTCGGAAAAGGTTGTCAGTTGCAACCGAGGATTGGCCGATAACTGACTGTACAAGGCACTCAGAAAATAATATGCATTTTCAGGGAAATATTCCCAAGCATTTTCACCATCCAGAATGATTGATACCACCCGCCCCGGCTTATCGGTACTGACATCAGCAATATTTTCCAGGTGGTGCATAAAGTCCGCAACTGCATCATCAGCGTGCCAGTTAGAATATTTAAAACCGATGGAGTCTGACAAACCATCATCACGAAAAAAGCAGCCAATCTTCTGGCCTTCCGGCAAATAAGGCTTGTGAATATCCTGATGTTCACGCAGATTCGAAGGTGTCTGCTCAAGATTCAAACTATTACGCAAAACACTCTCACCACTCGCTGCCCAGCGCAGACCATGCTTATCCAACAGCTTTAAGGTATCCATACACATGGAGCCTTCAGAAGGCCAGCAGCCCTGTGGACGAAAACCAAAATAGCGCTCGAAGGTTTGCAACCCCTTTTCAATATGCCATTCCGTCCGAGCCTCACCTCCTGGATAAGCCTCTGCTAGCGGTAGCGGTGCCCCCGGCATGGCCTCATGAGTGCTCTTAATATCAAGCAACAAAGGCATGATCGGATGCGCATACGGCGTAAACGAAAGCTCTACCTGGCCATTTTCTGCCAAACGTCGATAACGACTAAGTACCCCACTCAACAACTCACTAATCACCGTCATTAATTCATGCCGGTCATGCAAGCTGAAACAACTACCTTTTTCCATCAACGCCTTGATGCGCGGATCACGGCGACGCACGGTTTCACCCATCCAGCCAAGGTGATACCAGGTAACAATGTCAGCCATATACTGGTCGCTAACGTAGCCCCAGTCTTCCGGCGTATCCATTAAACGACCAGCCATCTCCGCTAAACGCTGAAAACAGGGGAAGCGTTTAATAATCGTACCTTCATTTGCACGAAGGCACGCCTTAACCAGAATAATTCGCTGCTCAGGCTCTTCAGGCAAGGTTGAACTCACCAAAGACGATAACAAATGATCCTGTATCGCCTTACCTTCGCGTAAAAAAGCGGCGACTTGTTTGGCATAATCATCCAGTTGTTCAAGCAATATAGGTGCAAAATTTATCACCGCCTTGGCGGCCGGCACATCCTCAAGATGAGCCGCCATATCGACATAATCCTTTATGGCATGCAGATAAGTCCAAGGCAGAATATATTCGTCCGTGGAGGGATCAAAGTAGTTTGGTTGGTGCATGTGCCAGCACAGCACCACCTTTAAGCGTGAATCAACGGACATAATGTAATTCTTGCCCCAACATTTCAGGTACTACCAGCACCACACCAGCCTCACTGACATGAAAACGTTCAGCATCTGCAACCGGATCTTCACCAATTACCGTGCCCGCTGGAATCTTGCAACCCTTATCAACAATCGCCTTACGAATACGACAGTTCTCACCAATATCAACACCCGGCAAGATCACTGACTCATCAACTTCGGAATACGAATGCACACGAACATTGGAAAATAACAATGATCTACGCACCGTTGCGCCGGAGATCAAACAGCCACCAGAAACCATGGAATCAATCGCCTGACCACGTCGTCCCTCATCATCAAAGACAAATTTAGCCGGTGGCAGCTGCTCCTGATAAGTCCAGATAGGCCATTCACGATCGTATAAGTTCAGTTCAGGCGTTACCTCAATAAGTTCCATATTGGCTGACCAGAAGGCATCGACAGTCCCCACATCACGCCAGTAACCCTGGCCGCCCGATTGCACATCACGGAACGAATAAGAATAGATACTATAATCTTTAATAACAGCAGGAATGATGTCCTTACCGAAGTCATGACTGGAATCCGGAGTATCAGCATCACGAATCAACTGTTCATATAGAAACTTGGTATTGAAAATATATATCCCCATGGACGCCAAAGCCACATCATCACACCCAGGAACGGGCTCAGGGTTTTCTGGTTTTTCGTTAAAATCAACAACCCGGCCATCACCATCAACGCTCATCACACCAAAGGCCTTTGCTTGATCCAACGGCACTTCCAAACAACCAATGGTCATGTCGGCCCCGTTTTCCGCATGTTTGGCCAACATGGCACCGTAATCCATTTTATAGATATGATCACCCGCCAGAAGCAAAACATACTCCGGATTATGGGTACGAATAATATCGATATTCTGATACACAGCATCGGCGGTACCTGAATACCAGGATTCCTGAAGACGTTGTTGTGCGGGCAACAGCTCGATGAATTCATCAAATTCGCCACGAAAATAACCCCAGCCTTGCTGGATGTGACGAATTAATGAGTGCGACTTGTATTGAGTGACAACACCAATTCGGCGAATGCCCGAGTTGATACAATTTGAAAGTGGAAAATCGATAATTCTAAATTTGCCACCAAATGGGACTGCATGCTTTACTCGCCAAGTCGTCAACTGTTTTAATCGGGTTCCTCGCCCACCAGCAAGAATCAGTGCAAGCGTATCGCGAGTTAACCGACTGACATAACGCGCATCATCCTGAGACATCTCTTCACCCCTTTTAATTTTATTCATTTGAGGAATACAACAATACTTCACTTCCAATCACGTCATTTAGTGTAACTACCGACGCAATGAAAACGTAAACTTATGCTATCATCTTTTCAACAACTGTAACGGTGATATTTGATGATGGCTACCAAGAAAACAGCAGCAATTTCTCCTGAACTTCAACGTATTCTCGACGCGAATCATCACGACCCGTTTTCAGTTTTGGGCCGCCATTCCAATGGCAAAGAAGAGATTATTCGCGCGTTCATTCCGCGCGCCAAGCAAGTTCAAATTGCTGACACCAAAATTCAACTGCAACGGATTGGCAATACCGACCTGTTCCAATGGACAGGCAGACCAGGGCAACTAAAAAAACATTATCGCATTAGCTGGACTAATGAAAACAATCAGATCCACAGCAAATTCGATCCGTATTGTTTTGAACCCGTCTTATCCGAATTCGACCTGCACCTGTTTGGTGAAGGCAAACACTGGCATGCCTATCATTTTCTTGGCGCACGCATCATCGACGTAGAAGGCATCAGAGGAGTGTTATTTGCCACTTGGGCACCGAATGCCGAACGCATCAGCGTGGTTGGCGACTTCAACAATTGGGATGGCCGCTGCCACCCAATGCGCAGTCGTGGTGACTCCGGTATTTGGGAGTTATTTATACCTGAGCTGACAGCTGGCAACATGTACAAATTTGAGATTCGCTCTCACATCAACAACCAGCTACTCCTCAAAACAGATCCCTACGGCCGTGCCTTTGAATTACGCCCGGGCACTGCATCTATTATCACCTCTGACAACGAATTCCAATGGAACGATGACGCCTGGATTAATCATCGGGAAAAACGTGACTGGCTGCATGAACCCATGTCCATCTACGAGGTCCACCTTGGCTCATGGCAAAAAGACGAACAAGGCAACTTCCTCAACTACCGTGAACTTGCAACCCGGCTAGTGAAACATGTGACACAGCTAGGTTTTACCCACATCGAACTCATGCCTATCACCGAACACCCATTCGACGGTTCGTGGGGCTATCAAACCACTGGCTACTACGCCCCCACCAGCCGCTTTGGCTCACCAGACGACTTCCGTTTCTTTGTAGATTATTGCCACACCAATGGTATCGGTGTAATGCTGGACTGGGCACCTGGCCACTTCCCTAAAGATGCCTTCGGCCTTGCACGCTTTGATGGCAGTGCACTTTATGAACATGAAGACCCACGTCTGGGCGAACACAAAGACTGGGGCACACTGATCTTTAACTATGGCCGCAATGAGGTGCGTAATTTTCTTTTCTCCAGCGCATTGTACTGGCTGGAAGAATTTCATCTTGACGGCCTTCGTGTCGATGCGGTTGCCTCCATGCTTTATCTCGACTATTCGCGTGAAGCAGATGAATGGGTGCCCAATAAATTTGGCGGCAGAGAAAATCTCGAGGCCATCCAGTTCATACGCCAGCTCAATGAAGTCACTCATGAAAAACACCCTGGCAGCCTGATTATGGCCGAGGAATCAACCTCATGGCCAATGGTGTCACGCCCTATTTATCTTGGCGGCCTGGGCTATAGCATGAAATGGAACATGGGCTGGATGAACGACACGCTGGACTATTTCAGCAAAGACTCAATCCACAGGCACTACCACCATGACCTTTTAACTTTCAGCCTGCTATACGCCTTTACTGAAAATTTCATACTGCCCTTCTCCCATGACGAAGTGGTACACGGCAAAGGCTCAATGCTTTACAAAATGCCTGGTGACGAATGGCAACGTTTCGCCAATCTACGCCTGCTCTATTGCTATATGTTCACACACCCAGGCAAGAAACTACTATTCATGGGCTGTGAATTTGGACAAGGCAACGAATGGAACGAAGCCGAGCAGTTGGATTGGCATGTCCTGGATTATCCATTGCACCGTGGCGTACAGAACATTGTTGGCGACCTAAACAAACTTTATTGCAACACCCCGGCACTGCACAGGCACGACTTTGACGGCCAGGGCTTTGAATGGATTGACTGCCACGATGCTTCCCAATCAATCTTAACCTATATGCGCCGCGATGGTGATGACACGGTCCTGGTAGTACTCAACTTTACACCTGTACCAAGACACAACTACCGCATCGGCATCCCTTCCGAAGGTGTTTATGAGGAAATCCTGAACAGCGACTCCGAGTACTACGGTGGTAGTAACCTCGGTAACGGCCAACATATACAGAGCCAGCCACAGGAATGGATGAACCAGCCTCATTCGCTTGAATTGACACTACCACCACTGGCATCAATCATCCTCCGCAAAAAGGATAACTAATCCATCAAACAGGCTTAGTCAGCAATAGCATGACAGCCAGCAACAATGATGGCCAGCACCACTGCCACCACGGTGGTTTGTCGACCACATTTATTTCAAGCACATCGCAATGACTCTGTCCGGCCTGCCGAACAACGCCAACGACCAAGTCAGCAGCGACAGCTGCATATGATTTAATATCACCTTTATCGACATCACTCCTCTCAATCTGCGCAGCAACCTGTTGCTGCACATCGGCAACACGCTCCAGAGTCAGAGCGACCCGCACTGCAAATCGTTCACGCTGCAGCCCCAGCACCTGCAGCGGTGTCGTCAGCCAATACAGCGCCGCAACCAGCTGTTGTCGCGACGTCACCGACAGCAACCAATGCACTGCCGCAACAATCAAGACCAAGGCCAATAGACGTTGCCCACCCTGCCAAAGCCCTTCCACACTGGGTTGCAAAGACGAATCAAACGACTCGCCAAACAACGGCACTCCAGGAGTTAACCAGGCATATATGAAGACAATGGATAGTAAAAACCAACGCATACGCCGCAACATTTTCATAAAACCGGACAATTCACAGCTTGCCGTGGTGGCAAAAACCACAAAAACACCAAAAGAAGCAACAACCAACTGAGAAAAGTTACCCAACGCAAGAAACAAACTGAATATCACAAAGCAGATAACGCGAAAAACCGGATGCACATGATCGTGCCATCCGGTTTTAGTATTCATAAAAATAAAAGACTAGGAAATTTGCTGTTTTAACTGCTCAGCCTCCTGACGCTGATCATCATCACCCTCACCTGCAACCTCATCAAGAATTGAACGCGCACCGTCCTGATCACCCATATCAATATAAGCCTTGGCTAAGTCAAGCTTGGTATCGACCATATCACCAGAACTATCAAAGATGTCATCATTGCCATTATCTTCATCAGACATCTGGCTGAAATCCATTTCACCGAGACTTGCTATATCAGCCAAAGGATCGACATCCGCCGCCATTGCCCTTGCCACAGTTCCCTGACTGGCAACTTCAGACTCTGACGCAGCCTGACCAGAATCCGCTTCATCGGTATTTAAAGGAGAACCCAGCTCAATCGAGTTATCATCATCAGGAATTCTAGCACTATCTAGCAGGCCGTCAGTTTCTCCTTCCACATCTCGAGACTGAAATACCGATTGCGCAGCTTCCACATCCCACGATTCACTCTCATCACTTGAAAATGCTTCCAGATCAACCTCAGCAAGAGGATTCTCTGTATCATCCAAGTCCTGTTCGTCATCGGCCAATGACAACACTGGCGCAGCCACCGTATCAGACTCATCAACCCCCTCTGAAACCTCATCCAGCACAACACCCTCAGCGTCACTAAAACTTAAATCCGCGATCAGGTCATCAGCTTCGCCCACCACTGGTTTATCAAGCCCAGCCATAAGACCTTCTTCAAGTGAGTCTGACAACTCAGATCCAAGATCCAGAAGCTCATCTTCTTCAATCTCGCCGCCGAGACTTTCAAGCTCATCGGCAAGAGAACTAATACTTTCTTCGGTCTGAGAGGACTTTTCAGCATCAGACAAAAACTCGTTACTGGCATCCAGACTACTTAACTCATCAGCCCCTGAGACAGCCTCAAGCCCATCGACACCCAGATCAAGATCGTCAAGTGCTGCATCTGAGACAGCATTTTCCTCAGCCACAATGCCATCCGTGCCCGCTAAATCCAAGTCCAAGTCTAAATCGAGATCACCAAGATCAAGCTCATCCAGTGAAATATCATCAATTTCAGAGTTTAGTTCAGTGTTTTCCAGACCATCAAGTTCATTCAACTCATCAGCTGCATCGGCCAGATCAGACAACCCCAAGCTTTGAGCCAAGTCAGCATCACTGACCTCCGCTTCGTCTGCAGCCAGAGGTTGAGGATCATCAAAACTCAGTTCTTCACCAACCCCTGAAGGCTCAAAGCCCAAATCAGCTTCGCTCAAACCGCCTCCAGCAACTGCAGAGCCATCGGCAAATAGTGGATGATCCGGCAACAGTTCACGCCCCATTTCTACAACCCGATTCCAAACCCCCTCGTCCTGCCCCGCCAACAATGCGTACAGTGACTCGGCCTGAGCTTCAAACGAATCCACATCTTTAGTGGCATGATAAATTTCCAGCAACTTAACCTTAAGCTCGTGACGATCTGCATCAGCATTAATCGCCTCCTTCAATAAGGCTTCAGCTTGCTCATAACGTCGATAGGCAAGATAGACGTCAGCCTCAGCAATTGGGTCAATCTCACTTTCTTCAGCCTGAATTGCCCCCAAACCACCACTAAAATCATCAATTGAAACATCATCACTGCTTTCATCTGATGCTTCATCAGAAGCCATTTTAGATGATTGATCAGCCATGGAGCCCTGAGCAACATCATCAGCTGCGCTATCGGCAACCACACCAACCGGCGTCATTTCAGAAAAGTTTTCATCAGCATCAGACTGACTACGCCGACGCATGATCAAAGCGACAAGCAGCAGCAACATTACCGCTCCACCACCTGTATACAGTGGATTTATCGCTAAAACCTCATCCAGCAGACTCATTGAAACAGGCTCGGGCTGGGCAACCGGTTTAACTGGAGGTTGTTTGGCAGCAACAGCCGCATCAACTTCAGGCTGAATAGCCTCTATCTGTTGTTTTAACTGAGCATCCGCTTGCAACACCCCCAAACTATCATCCTTAAGGGTTAATAGTTTTTGTACAGACTGCAGCTGTCTTTCAAGCTCATCAAGGCGTAAACGCAGATCTGAATTTTCCTGGCCGCGCACCTCTGAAGACTCTAATGCAACCGCCAGTTGACGCTGCAAAGACTCAACAATATCGCTGGCCGCACCTGAACCCACACCTGAACGCACCATAGCTTCTTCCTCAGGCGTTAACAGCTGCAAACGAGCCTGAGTCGGTGTTTCTGCTGCCTTGACTGGAACAGCTACTGGCGAACTAACTTTTCCATCAGCCGAGGCAGGTGTTGGCGCAGCAACACGCTGATGACGACCAACAGTAGAGGACTTACCCCTTGCTGACTGCCAGTCATGATATTGACGATTCGCCTCAGCAGCCGCCTGCTGCTTAGAGAGTTCGGTAATGACATTCATCTCAGGCGCGCGCAGAATATGGCCCGCCTTGAGATTATTAATATTATTATTGCCAAAAGCTTCCGGATTTTCTTTTAGCAAACCAATCATCATCTGCGGCACGCTGACCGAACGATCTGGCCGCATCCCCTTGGCAACGCCCCAGAGGGTGTCACTGCGATTGGTAGGACCATAACTTCCCGCAGGGGCTACACGCGGCTGCACAGCTGCGCCAGCCGCTGATGACGACCTAACAACCTGAGTAGACTGAGTTGCAGCAACACTGATACGCCCTGTCTGTGACTCTTTTTCAAACACAGGCGGATCAAGCAACAGGGTGTATTCACGCATTAACTGGCCGCTGGACCAATTAATACTGAGAATAAAATCGAGAAAAGGCTCTTTGATGGCCTTGCTGGAAACAACCTTAATATATGGGGCACCAGCACCGGAACTAACAAGTTCAAACTTAAGCTCACGCAATATTGACAGACGCTCAATACCCACACGTTCAAAAGCCTCACGCGGGGCCAACGATATCCCCAAGGTTTTAAGCTCGCTTTTCGTTGTTGAAAACAACTTGATTTTAGCAGCAAGGGGTTCATTCAAGGCAGTACTTACCTCTATTTCCCCCATACCCAAAGCGTGAACAAGACCTGATGTCACCATCATACATGCGCTTAAAGCAACTGCTAATCGACGTTTTTTAAATCCCTTAGTCAATATCCCGATCCTGATTTTCGTCCTAACATAACATCCAGCCATCCTATATAACGGCTATCGTTCGTTTTTTTTGAATATTTAGCTATTTTTTTTGAACCCGGCCACAAAGCCACCCGTTCTCCATCAAAAAGCTAGAACCTCATCCTTGCTACTCAGTTCAGATAGTCTCTTATCAAAATTTCGGCAATCTGAATACTGTTAAGGGCTGCCCCCTTGCGTACGTTATCGGCGACCAACCACAAATCTATACCTTTTTCATGACTAGCGTCTTGACGCAACCGTGAAACCAAAACAGTATCTTCCCCCACAGCATCAACAGCTGGCGTAGGCAACCCATCCGCAACCAAGCTAACAGCAGCTGCAGCTTGGAGCAAATCACTCACCTTCTCCAGCCCTAAAGTCTCGACAGTCTCGATATGTAATACCATTGCATGACCATGAAAAACAGGCACTCGTACACATGTGGCATTCAGTGCCACATCCTGCCCCAAGATCCGACCGACCTCCCACGCCAGTTTCACCTCTTCACGACTATAGCCATCGTCAAGAATCAAGCCTATTTGTGGCAACAGGTTGAAGGCTATCTGTTTGTCGAAAACATTACTGTCAATGGTTTGCATATTAAACATGGCCGTTGACTGTTTGGCCAACTCCTCTATTCCAGCCTTATCCTTGCCTGAAACAGCCTGCAAGGTAACCGCGTTAATACGCGCAACACCTGCGACATCAAATAAAGGTTTAAGTACTGTGGTCAGCAAAATGGCATTGGTGCCTGGATTGGCAATAATATTTTGCGCCGTATAGCCAGCCAGTTTTTCCGGATTGACCTCGGCCACCACCAACGGCACATCGTCCTCAAGCCGGAAACAAGGGCTATCATCGACAACCACACAACCAGCTGCCGCAGCTCTTGGCGCATAGACCTCCGCCAATGCATCATCAACACAAAAGAAAGCCAACTCTGCCTGCGAAAAATCAAATGTCTCAAGCAGCTCAACTTTCAGATGACGATTTTTATATGTGACCCGGCCACCTGCATCGTCAGCAACCGCATAAATAGAAGCAACGGGAAACTCCCGCTCCTCCAACAACGTCAAAACGGCTTCACCCACCAGACTATCGCAACCAACCACCGCAACGTTATAACTTTTACTCATTCAGTATCAATCCTCAAGCAAGATGCGCAGCATGCGACGTAAGGGCTCAGCCGCACCCCACAACAACTGGTCACCCACGGTAAAAGCCGACAGGTAATCATTACCCATACTCAGTTTACGCATCCGCCCCACGGGCACAGTCAAAGTACCCGTCACCGCAGCCGGCGTAAGATCGCTCAGCGTTACCTGCGGTTCATTCGCCACAACCTTAACCCAATCATTGTGACTGGCAATGATGTCGCTGATCTCATCCAGAGGGACATCCCTGGTCATCTTGATGGTCAACGCCTGAGAGTGGCAACGCATGGCGCCAATACGCACACACAGACCATCTATCGGCACCGGGTTATCACTACGACCGAGAATCTTGTTGGTCTCAACCTCAGCCTTCCACTCTTCTTTGCTTTGGCCGGATTCAAGCGGCACATCAATCCACGGAATCAAAGATCCAGCCAACGGCACTGGCCATGATTTTGCTGGATAATCATCTGAACGAATAAACTCTGCGGTCTTTTTATCGATATCAAGAATGGCAGCAGCCGGATCATCCAGCAATGATTCAACATTGGCATTAATCGCACCCATCTGCTGGATCAGTTCACGCATATTGCGCGCACCAGCGCCAGAGGCCGCCTGATAAGTCATCGGCGTCACCCACTCCACCAGACCTTTTTCAAACAGACCGCCAATCGCCATCAACATCAAACTAACCGTGCAGTTACCCCCCACAAACGTCTTAACGCCATTGGCCAGACCATCCTTAATCACATTTTTATTGACTGGATCAAGCACAATGATGGAATCATCTTTCATCCGCAACGCCGAGGCGGCATCGATCCAATAACCAGCCCAGCCAGCGGCACGCAAGGGGGCATAGACCTCCTTGGTGTAATCACCCCCCTGACAGGAGATAATCACATCCATAGACTTCAATTCATCAATGCTTTTGGCATCCTTCAGTACTGGCACATTCTTGCCAACATTCGGCCCCGCCTGCCCCGCCTGTGAGGTGGTAAAAAATACCGGTTCAATATCGGCAAAATCATTATTGTCGCGCATGCGCTGCATCAACACTGAGCCAACCATCCCGCGCCAACCTATAAACCCAACTCGCTTCATTCTCGTGTCTCTCTGAATTTTTATACCAGCGCAGCGACGACTGCATCACCCATTTCCGAACACAACACCCTCTTGGTGCCCTCGGAGTAGATATCCACGGTGCGATAACCATCCGCCAACACCTGCTTCACCGCAGCATCAACGCGCTGGGCAGAAACCTCATCGCCGAAAGTGTAACGCAACATCATGGAGACAGACAGAATAGTCGCCAGTGGGTTTGCAATATCCTTACCGGCAATATCCGGTGCTGAACCGTGAATCGGTTCATACATGCCCTTGTTATTTTCATCCAGCGAAGCAGACGGCAACATACCAATGGAACCGGTCAGCATAGACGCTGCATCAGACAAAATATCACCAAAGATATTGCCCGTCACAATCACATCAAACTGCTTTGGTGCCCGCACCAACTGCATGGCGGCATTATCAACATACATATGACTGAGTTCGACTTCTGGATACTCTTTACTGACCTCGATGACAACCTCTTTCCACAACTCACTGCATTCCAGCACATTGGCCTTCTCGACCGAGCACAGCCGCTTATCACGCTTCATGGCAATCTCGAATGCCATGTGGGCAACACGGCGCACTTCAGACTCTGAATAAAGCATGGTGTTGAAACCCACCCGTTCGCCATTACGCTCTTCAATGCCACGTGGCTCACCGAAATAGATATCCCCCGTCAGTTCACGCACAATCATAATATCCAGACCGGAAACCACTTCCGGTTTCAGCGAAGAGGCATCTGCCAGCTCTGGATACAACAAAGCTGGACGCAGATTACCGAACAGGTTCAGCGCCTTACGGATGCGTAACAGACCACGTTCAGGACGCAAAGGACGATCCAGGCTATCGTACTGCGGGCCACCCACAGCACCGAGCAAAATCGCATCCGAGTTTCGCGCCAGCTCAAGTGTCTCAGCTGGCAGTGGGTCACCCGCTGCATCGTAACCTGCACCACCAATCGTGCCGTTAGTCATCTCAATGTCCAGACCATGATTGGCCTTCAATGCCTCAAGCACCTTAACCGCTTCACGCACAATCTCCGGGCCAATACCATCACCCGGTAACACTGCAATTTTTTTAGTCATACTTCTCTCTCAAATCATATTTATTGGATGCCTACCGGCACAGTCTGATGAACTAACCCACCCTACATCAATTTTCATTAAAACAACCAGGGTGCCTCGACCTTGCGTTTTTGTTCATATATTTTAATATCATCAACACGCTGCAAGGTCAGGCCAATATCATCCAACCCGTTCAGCAAACAGTATTTCCGAAACTCATCCACCTCAAAAGCAAACGATTCACCTGCTGGTGTTGCCACTTTCTGTTCAGGCAAATCAACGTTCAGACTATAACCCTCATTCGCTTCAGTTTCTTTAAACAACTGTTCAATTATCGCCGCACCTAGCACAATCGGCAAAATGCCATTTTTGAAACAGTTATTGTAGAAGATATCAGCAAAACCAGATGCAATCACACAGCGAAAACCATAATCCTCCAATGCCCACGGCGCATGCTCCCGCGACGAACCACAACCAAAGTTGTCACGCCCCAGCAACACTTGCGCCCCTTGGTAACGCCCCTGATTCAAAACAAAATCAGGATTCAGTGGCCGCTTGCTGTTATCCACCCCCGGCTCACCTTGATCGAGATAACGCCATTCATCAAACAGGTTAGGGCCAAAACCAGAACGTTTGATCGATTTCAAAAACTGTTTCGGAATGATGGCATCGGTATCGACATTGGGTCTATCCAAAGGCGCGACCAAACCATTTAACGTAATAAATTTTTTCATGATTGCTCCTCGTTTTAATCTAATTCACGCACATCAGCAAAGTGCCCGGCAATCGCCGCTGCCGCCGCCATGGCAGGCCCCACTAGATGAGTCCGCCCACCCTGGCCCTGACGACCTTCAAAGTTTCGATTCGAAGTTGAAGCGCAACGTTCACCTGGCTCCAAACGATCAGCATTCATAGCCAGACACATGGAACAACCCGGCTCACGCCACTCAAAACCTGCCGCAACAAAGATTTTATCCAGCCCCTCGGCTTCAGCCTGCCGCTTCACCAGACCAGACCCCGGCACCACCAGCGCCAACATGACGTTATCCGCCACCTTGCGACCCTTGGCCACAGCCGCTGCGGCACGCATATCTTCGATACGTGAATTAGTGCATGAACCGATGAAAACCTTGTCTACAGCAATCTCATTGATTGGCGTATTCGCCTCCAGGCCCATATAGGCCAACGCCTTCTCCATGCCGATGCGTTTCACCGCATCTGTCTCAGCGTCAGGATCAGGCACCTTATCGCCAATAGCCACCACCATCTCCGGTGAAGTACCCCAGGTCACTTGCGGCTGAATCTCTGCTGCATTCAACTCGATCACCACATCAAACCGGGCATCGTCATCAGAGTGCAAATCAGCCCAGTTAGCAACCGCTGCATCCCATTGATCCGCAGATGGCGCATAAGGACGACCTTTAACATAGTCGATAGTCTTGTCATCAACCGCCACCATGCCAGCACGGGCACCCGCCTCGATGGCCATGTTGCAGACCGTCATGCGCCCCTCAACAGACAAATCGGTAATCGCCTCACCGGCAAACTCAATCGCGTACCCCGTGCCGCCAGCGGTACCGGTCTTGCCGATAATCGCCAAGACAATATCCTTGGCATCAACACCGGGGCCAACCTTACCGTTGACTCTAACCAACATATTCCTGGATTTTTTCTGGATCAGGCACTGGGTCGCCATCACATGTTCAACTTCAGACGTACCGATACCATGGGCCAACGCACCTAAGGCACCGTGGGTCGAGGTATGTGAATCACCACAGACCACGGTCATGCCCGGCAGTGTCGCCCCTTGCTCCGGTCCCACCACATGTACAATCCCCTGACGCGGATCATTCATTTTGAATTCGGTAATCCCAAATTCATCGCAGTTACTGTCCAGCGTTTCTACCTGCAATCTGGATACGGGATCAGTAATCCCCGCCACACCCGCCGCCTGGCCGGTGGTGGGTACATTGTGATCCGGCGTTGCCAGGTTGGCATCAACACGCCAGGGTTTACGCCCTGCCAACCGCAACCCCTCAAAGGCCTGCGGTGACGTCACCTCATGCACCAGCTGCCTGTCTATATATATAAGGCTGCTGCCATCATCGTTCTGACGCACCACATGAGCGTCCCATAATTTGTCATATAAAGTTTTAGCCATCAGCACAACTCCCTGCGAAATGATTCCTGGAATGTTGACCCATCTTAGGCAAGCGCCTACCATAAAACAAATTCATTGTTTTCATACCACTCATTCCAAATAGGAATAGGTAACACCAGAATGAATATCATAGATTTACAGGCATTCATCACAGTCGCCGAACACAAATCCTTCTCTCTTGCCGCAGACACGCTCTATCTCACCCAGCCTGCGGTGAGCAAACGCATCGCCGCGCTGGAACAAGAGCTAGGCAGTAAACTGTTTGACCGCATCGGCCGCAGCACCAGCCTCACCGAAGCCGGCCGCTCGTTACAGCAACACGCCCAGCGCATCCTTACCGAAGTAGAAGACAGCCGTCGCGCCATTGCCAACCTGGAAAACGAAATCAAGGGCCAGCTCAAACTCGCCACCTCGCACCACATTGGCCTGCACCGGCTGCCCAACGTATTAAAAAAATTCATCCAGCAATACCCCGATGTGCAACTTGATCTCAGCTTCATGGATTCCGAACAAGGCTGTCGTGCCGTAGAGCAAGGCGAACAGGAACTGGCCCTCATCACCCTGCCACCTGCAGGCAGCACCTCATTGGAAATAATTCAAACCTGGACCGACAGACTGGTGCTCACCGTCAGCCCCAACCACCCCCTGGCCAAAGAAAAACAAATTACAGCCGAGGTGCTGGCTCGCTACCCCGCCATTCTGCCTGCCCGTGGCACCTATACCCGCGATCTGATAGACCAACAATTACAACTACCCAGCATCAACACCAAGCTTGAAACCCATTATCTTGAAACCATCAAAATGATGGTCACGGTCGGCATGGGCTGGAGCCTCTGGCCAGACAACATGATTGAAGACGAACTGAAACCGAAACAAGGCAGACACATCGGCATAGAACGAAAACTGGGAATTGTCAGGCATCCGCAAAGAACTCCGTCCAATGCAGCAAAAGCATTTATTAAACTGGTACAACAGAATTAAACCACCACAGAAACAAACAACGAAACAACCGCACTTAAAGTGTCAGGTTTCTTTACACTTCGGGAAATAATGTCACATTCTCACTAACACCCGCCTATCAAACTTCTCATACAGCAACACTAAACAGTAAAAATTTAAACAAACAGCCAGCAATTAAAAAAAACGTTAATAATCAACACACCTCTAAATATAACCACTTGATAATACAGAAGATAATCACCTACAAAAATAAACATATAAATAAAATCAATAAAGAAAATCTACCCTTCAACATCAAAATCAACCGCCAAACAAAACAAAACACTGATTCCGGCATGAATTATGCCTAACCTAAAAACAATCACCTTTAAACAATGAATGATGGAGAGATTACTATGAATAAAAAATTGACAGAAATACTGGCAGCCGTATCACTTTTTGGTTTAAGCGCCACAGCAGTTCAGGCTACTGTGATTGATGACTTTGAAGATGGCAGCCTGTCTGAATACACAAGCAGCAATGGCTCCATTGCAGATACCGCCATCATCGGCAACGGTTTTGCCCGCGACGGCAACTTTGGTGTTGGCCTTGGCACTGGCAGTGATCCAAGCCTGAATAATGGCTGGATCTATCGTAATGACATTATTGTTTCCGAGGGCGACACCTTATCCTGGTGGGTAAACATGGGCAGCTCTGGGCGCGCATACTTGGGTTTTGGTGCAGATGCGAGCGGGACCCAAAGTTTCGTACTGGCCTCAAACACTGACGACATCCGTTTCCAAAACAATCTAAACTGGGGGTTTAATGCACTAGACCAATCCCCACAGATATTTACACTTGATCAATGGTATTTCGCCGAAGTCATTTGGGGAGTCGGTGGCTCGGTCATCGGTAACCTTTATGACAGCGATGGCATCACACTACTCAATTCAGTTTCATCCACAGTCGGCTACTCCTCTTCAGGCGGTATCGCTTTGCGTGGTTTTGACCAGGTGTCATTCGATACAATTGAAGTCAACAGAAACACTGTTCCTGAACCCGCCACCCTCATGCTAATGGGCCTGGGCCTTGCCGGACTTGGTTTCAAGCGCAAGAAAAAAGCCGCTTAATCACAGGCAATAATGAACAACCCCACCCTTTTGGGTGGGGGTTTTTACCCTCCCCCGCCATACCCCCTTAAACGTTTGCGGTTAAACATCTTTTACCTTACCGTTGTCGCCTTTGTGACAAAAAACACCTAATGAAGTCCACCCCAGCCAAAGGCCTGACCATCATCATCGCCATGATGTCAATGATCGGCCCATTCACCATCGACACCTACCTGCCCTCATTTCCCGCCATTGAGGCCGAGTTTGGCATTAGCCGTGCCCTGTTATCACAAAGCCTGGCCTTTTACCTGGCCGCATTTGCCATTTCAACCCTGGTGCTTGGGCCATTGTCAGACCGGCTGGGGCGGCGACAGGTGATGCTGGGCACGCTGCTGTTTTATATCGCTGCATCTTTTGGCTGCGCAATGGCCACTGACTACAACAGTTTTTTGATGTTTCGCCTGTTGCAGGGAGCCGCAGCAGGGGGTGGCCTGGTGGCCGGACGGGCCATGATTCGTGATATTTACAGCCCTCAGAATGCACAAAAGGTCATGTCGCGGGTGATGATGCTGTTTGGCCTGGCACCGGCCATAGCCCCCATTATTGGTGGCTGGCTGCACGATGCCTTTGGCTGGCACAGCGTGTTTTATTTTTTGGTACTCTACAGCGCCCTGGTTTTTGTGCTGGTGCTGACACAGCTGCCGGAAACCCTTGCCAGCCATCTGCGCCAGTCCTTTCACCCCGTCAACGTTGCCCGCGTTTACGGCCGCACACTGGTGCATGGCCGGTTTCAATCACTGGCATTTATGGTGGCCTGCTATTTCGGCGGCATGTTTCTTTATATTGCCGCTGCACCAACGGTAATTTTTGATTTTATGCAGCTGGAAAGTACCGACTTCGCCATTCTGTTTATTCCCATGGTAGCCGGCATGATCGGCGGTGCCTGGCTAAGTGGCCAGCTGGCCCACCGCTGGCCACAACGACGCACCCTGACGCTGGCCTTAACACTGATGACGCTTGGCACCTTGTTAAACACCGCTCAGACATTATTGCTGCCACCCATGATTATCAGCATGATTGTGCCACTGATGATTTACACCTGTGGCATCGGCATCGCCATGCCCGCCATGATGGTGATGTCGATGGACTGTTTTCCCAACAACCGTGGCACCGCCTCTGCGGTGATGGGCTTTGTGCAGATGCTCGGCAATGCTCTGATTGCCAGCCTGGCAGTGCCACTGCTGAGCCAGCATCCCAGTCATCTGGCGCTGGGGCAAACAGCCTTGATCGCCATTGCCCTGGTTCTATGGTGGCGCATTCCCGCTCAACAGGAAAAACCGCATTCAGAGACCACAAACACAAACGTCTAAGCACCGACAGCATTCAGCCAAACGGGCATTTCTGGTATGATTGGCCGCTTTTCCAGTACGGGATTAGGGTCACACCATGACAGCCAAAATCATTGACGGCAAAGCCATCGCTGCCGAAGTTCGCCAAAACGTCAAACAACGTGTCGACTACCGCCTTGCCAATGGCCAGCGGGCACCCGGGCTGGCGGTGGTTTTGGTCGGTTCTGACGCTGCTTCGCAGGTCTACGTCAACAGCAAACGCAAGTCCTGCGCCGAGGTTGGTTTTATTTCCAAGTCTTTCGATTTGCCTGCCGATGCATCTGAACAAGAATTACTGGCAATCATCGAACAACTCAACAATGACCCCGAGATTGATGGCATCCTGGTACAACTGCCACTGCCAAACCACATCGACACCGCGGTTGTTATCGAGCACATCCATCCCGACAAGGATGTGGATGGTTTTCATCCCTATAACATCGGCCTGCTGGCCCAACGCATCCCCAAACTACGCCCCTGTACCCCGTTTGGCGTAATGACATTACTGGAACACACCGGTGAGGATATTCACGGTATGGAGGCAGTCATTGTCGGTGCCTCAAACATCGTTGGCCGGCCCATGGGGCTGGAACTGCTGCTGGCGGGCTGCACCGTGACCACCTGTCACCGGTTCACCAGAAACCTGGAAGAACATGTTCGTCGCGCCGACCTGGTAGTGGTCGCCGTCGGCAAACCCAACTTCATTCTCGGCGACTGGATCAAAGCAGGGGCAATCATTATCGATGTCGGCATTAACCGTCTCGACAGCGGCAAACTGGCAGGGGATGTTGAGTTCGATAAGGCAAGCCAGAATGCGAGCTGGATCACCCCAGTGCCCGGTGGTGTCGGGCCAATGACCATCGCCACGCTGCTGCAAAACACACTCTATGTTGCCGAAAGCCTGCAACCGCAAAACAAATAAACAAGCCGTTGGTCATTTAATGGGGACTGTCCCGGCCAGCCCCCGGACCGACATCCCAATCAAAACAACACCCCCCTCTTAAATATTAACTCCTAGCCCCCTCCTTCTAACCAGCACACAGTCACAGCCAAATCACATACAATAAATCACTCAAAAAAACCTTACACGGTTATGTATGCCAAACAGATTAGAAAAAACAATCCAGATTGCGACCATCCCCCTTTTGGTCATGATGTCCATTCTGGCATTCTGGCCCGGCACAACCGGGGGTTTCATCCTAGACGACAGCTTTAACTTGGGTGCCATGCAAAAGTATGGCGGTGTTCATAATCTCGACACACTCAGGTTTTTTATTTTTGAGGGCATCTCCGGCCCCACTGGCAGACCAATTTCCTTGCTCAGCTTTTTGATTGACAGTCAGTCCTGGCCGGCTGATCCGTTTTCATTCAAACGCACCAACATTCTCATTCACAGCCTGAATAGCGTCCTGATCTTTGCTGTCATTTATAAGCTTTTTCAAATAATAGGCAAAAAGGAATCCAGCACAATTATCATCGCCTTCCTCTGTGCAAGCATCTGGGCCCTGCATCCGCTTCACATTTCCACAGTGCTATATGTCATCCAGAGAATGACTGAGCTTACCGCCTTATTCACACTGGCCGGGGTTTGGTGTTATCTGCATGGCAGACAAAAACTGCAGGCATCTCCTGGGCCAGGCTACCTGTGGATGTCAGTGGCCGTCATCATATTTGGGTTGTTAGCAATCCTAAGCAAAGAAAATGGCGTGCTGCTGCCCCTCTACATCTTAGTGATTGAGTTCACCTTGTTACGCAACACTCCCCGCCCACAACACTGGCGCTACTGGGCCATTCCGATACTCGTGATGCCAGTCATAACACTGTTGCTATATCTTGGCTACAGCGCCAACAACCATCTCGCCCTATACGCCGTCAGAGACTTCAACCTGTTTGAACGTCTGTTATCACAGCCCAGGATTTTGTGGGACTACATAGCAAAAATAATTTTTCCTGCGCATACCCCAACATTATTTTTTGATAATTTTCAGACCTCAAAATCATTGTTTTCGCCCGCAACCACCCTGCTATCAATAACCGCCCTGATTGCAACCCTGGCTGCAAGCCTTGTCCTCAGGAAAAGACTTCCGCTGCTCAGCTTTGCCGTACTGTGGTTTCTGGCTGGCCACCTGCTGGAATCATCAGTCTTACCGCTGGAAATGTATTTTGAACATCGCAGCTATCTGCCGATGCTGGGCATTATTCTGGCCATTAGTTTTTATGCTGAAAAACTAACTTTTCGCAACAGAAAGCCATTGATTGCTGGCGGCACACTGGTCATCACATTCCTAGCGGTAACCACATGGCAACACAGCCACACCTGGGGAAATAACACCCACTTAATTGCCAGCATAGCCAAAAACCAACCCCATTCACTTCGCGCGCAGATTCTCCAGACCAAGGAATCATTCAGACTCGGTGATGACAATGCCATGGCGCAACTGGAAAAGACCAAACAACAATTCCCCGAGTCTTTAGGCGTGGCAACTGTATATGTCGACTCACTCTGTCAATTAGGAATTTTGACCAAAGATAAGTTTATGGCGCTTTATAAAAGCAGTGCAAACCTGCCGCCTGACTCATACTTGGGAGCCAGTCTTCCGAACCTGGCAAAAAAGGTGATTACCGAAGATTGTCAGCAGATCACGGCAAAAGGCATGATCGCATTAATCGACAAGATACTGAAAAGCGACACACCAATATCAAACCCAGCAGTGAAAATAAAACTTTTTCTCTTAAAGTCAGAACTTTATATTAAAGATCGCAATTTGAAAGGCGCATTAAGATCGCTAGACCAGGCCATAGAAATGAACCCAACACTAACAGTGGTTCTAAGAAAAGCAGAGCTACTGGTCAATGCAAATCGGCTAAACGCAGCGGCAGGCCAGTTAAGCCTTGCTAAGGCAATAGATAAACTGAGATCGCCATTGCTACCGTCGAGACAAAAAGAAATAGATAGATTATGGTCCAAATTAAACGCCAGAAAAGCCTTTCTCTCTTAGAAATCAACCGTCAGGCTCGAACCAAACTCCATAGAGCAACCATGAGAGACAGACAAACCGTCAAATAAGCACTTCCTCAATCCATTAATATAATGTAAGTTAGATATACTTTTACAATCCATAGGGATATTACTGATACCCGCTGTGGCGGAAGAGGATCATGCAACTCACGAAGTTTACAGATTACGCCCTGCGCGTACTCTTGTTTCTGGCCCAGAATCAAGACAAACGCATCACCATTGATGAAATATCAAATCACTACCACGTCTCACGCAACCATCTGATGAAGATTGTCCACAGTCTGTCTGTCGCTGGCTTCATTCATTCGTCAAGAGGGCGAAATGGCGGCCTGAGCCTAGGCATGGCAGCCAGCAGCATCACCGTTGCCGATGTTATTCTGCACACCGAAAAAAACATGGATCTGGTTGAATGTTTTGAATCCGGCAGCACCTGCATGCTTGAATCAGACTGCGCACTGCGCCACGTTTTACATCGCGCCCAAGACAGTTTTATTGAGGTGCTATCACTCTTTAGTCTCGCCGACATCCTTGAACGGCAAAACAGGCTGGCGGCAAAATCAACCAATATAATCAAGATTCCTCTTCAATAGCCGATTTTTTAATGCCCTCCTGAGATGATCTGAACAGATAGCCGGCAATCGCACCCAGGATTCCAATCGCGGCTGTTAGCTGTTCTGATGTGTCCACTATCAACACCAGAATAATCGTGCCAAACACAATCAAAATCAATCCAGCACCATTCACCACATCTCTAGGCTGAACATCCTGTTTAAGCCTGGTCAAAAACATAAGCACAATACTGAGTGAAAACAGACACAACAAGGCAAGAATAATGACGTAATAAAACTCGTTCTCGATCTGGGTCGGGTTAACTGTCGCATTAAACAGTGATCCTGCATTATTGGAAACATCGCTAATTGCCTGATCAAAACTCAGTGACTCAAGTTCCGCCTCCTGGCTGGAAAGCGCCTCATCTTCTTCCATAGCAAAGACATTCAGAGGCAGAATCAACACACAAATAAACGCAATAATAATATTCACCCCTGCATCACTCCTGCTTTGTAATTCCAGCCAAAATCCCCTGGTAATAAGCGGCTTCGATGTGATTCTTTTTCTTCCGTGCCTCGTTATAACGCTGTGTATATCGTTCAATCCAGCGGTTTTTGTCTTCTTTATCCAGTGAATTCACGATTTCAATCGCCCGGGAAATTTTTTTATTCAGGCGCTGCTTCACTTGTTCAGCCGATAGTTGGTCTTGAATCATTGGTGCCGACTGTTGCTCATACTTGCCTAACGAACCGGCCTGAGCAATACCAATAAAAAGAAACACGAAAAAGATGATACTTATAAATACTGCCTTCACAGCAAACTCCTTTTGTGTAATGTCCCTTAACACAACGCACCCCCTGTTATTCAAATAACAGCAGAGCAGAAAATACGCCCCCTACAAAACAAATATAGACAGAGACCTTTGCACGATACAGGCGCGAAAGAAAAATGAGCTAATATTTTTCTGATTGAGGCAGAAAATGCAGTTAATAGCGAGCTATTGACAAGTTTTCTAACGAAAAGCAGGAGAATATTAGCCATTTTTACTCGTGACTAGTATCGTGCAAAGGTCTCAGACACTTATTAATACATGCGCACGTTATTGCTCAGAATGCCTGTCAATATTGTTGCGCGCAGAGTTCATACTATTGATGCAAAAGAAGGAATTGTTGATTCTGGCGAAGTGACGATTTTTTAAGAACAAGGGGCAGCGGATACACAATGGACTGTTTTACAGACATTAGAATTGCCTGCAAAAGAAAGGATACTGGGATCCCCCCGAGACAGATTTCTAAACACTAACAGCTTGTTGAAATTCGCTCAGGAAAGTTCGAAACAAGGCAGTACGTACCACCTGAATAGAATTTCAACAGCCGGCTAAACGACAGCAAACTGCTTAATTCCACCTTGCCCCTGATATGTAACAGCGCTCTCATTAACAATATTCAGTAACTCAGTGCGTTTCTGCATCACCTTTTTCAAATCGTTGACCGGGAAAAAAGACGGCACACGGCAACCATGATATTCAACCGGCATGCTCAAGGGTTGAAAGTTAATCCCTACCCCTCTTAGCATCCTTAGCAGAGTAGACTCCATCGCCGCATAACAATAATCAATATTGTGTTCAGTACACATTTCATAAACCGCTGCAATCAGCCCCATGGTAATCAGCGGTAAATGACGTCGATTAAGGTTTGCAGCAATGCCTGAATTAAAACACTCGCCCTGCCGGGGAATCCCCCAAACCAGACCTTGCTCTGCAATTCGGCGTCGAAACACCTTGGAAACAGAAAAACGTGATATTTCGCCAATCAATTGTTTTGGCAGCGACGCCAGATGAGGGTGGGATTCAGCCAGATTCAGTTTACAAAACTTCTCTACCGGAAGTGGCATACCCTCGCTGGAACACTGGGGCAAAATCAGCCTGACCACACCAATATAGGTACCACTGTCTCTGTGTCTGATCAGGCTATGCATGGAACGACTGTCATACTCATCGTATTCACGCTGATCAGGACAGCGGCCAGCATCCTCATACCCCTTCTCTTCACAGTAAACCTGGTACCTCAGCTTATATGCTTCATCGATTAGTCCAGGGGTTACAGCCTTAACAATCTCAAAATTCTGTTGAAACAAACTCGAATACATATTCAATGAATCAATCCTTTGTCAGTTGAACTCAGATGCATCACACACCAATAGCAACATCATGCCTACCCCCATAAACCGACTGCCCTCAAGAGTTAACAAGCAATTATTATGCCAGACAAAAACTAACTTGATTATTCAATGCGTTAGGGGGTTTACATAGATGACAAAGAAGAATACCGAACCAGAATTGTCGCCATTTAACGACAGAAAAAACCCATCTAAAAGACAACTTATTGAAGGAAATAAGATTCCGACTGTCGCCAGATGGCGACAGTCATGATTTTTTAAACAATGCCGGGGCGAGGTGATATTTGTTCAATAACTTATAAAATTCTGTACGGTTACGCTGAGCCAGACGCGCCGCCTGAGCAACATTGCCATTCGTCATGCGCAACAACTTGGTCAAGTAGTTGCGTTCAAAACTCTGCCTGGCTTCAGCAAAAGGAATGATTTCCTTAGCCTTGCTACGCAACGCCCGTTGTACCAGCTTGGCGGGAATAACATTTGATGTCACCAATACAACGGTCTGCTCAATAACATTATATAGTTGGCGCACATTGCCCGGCCAAGGGGCTTGCAGCAACAACTCCATCGCCTCCGGCGCAATGCTCTTGATGTTTTTGTTGTTTTTGGCGCTCAGTAGCTGCAAAAAGTGATTCGCCAATAAAGATATATCCTCACGCCGCTCAGCCAGCGTGGGGATTTCCAGGGCCACCACATTGAGCCGATAATAGAGATCCTCACGAAACTCACCCTCTTGTGTTGCTTTATCCAGATCACGGTGCGTCGCAGATATCAGTCGAACATCAATAGCAATCGACTCCACCGAACCCACCGGCCGCACCAGCCGCTCTTGCAACACACGTAATAATTTAGACTGAAATGCCGGCGGCATATCACCAATTTCATCCAAAAACAGCGTGCCACCATCAGCAGCCTGAAACAGCCCCTGATGATCATGCGAAGCACCCGTAAAGGCCCCCTTGCGATGCCCAAACAACTCCGACTCCAGTAACTGCTCCGGAATTGCGCTGCAATTAACAGCCACAAACGGCATGTCAGCCCGCGGGCTGGCGCGGTGGATTGCACTGGCTAGCATCTCCTTACCGGTACCACTTTGGCCATGAATAAAGACACTGACATCACTATTAGCAATCATATGTGCCTGACTTAACAACTCTTCCATCACAGAACTGCGCGTAATGATGTCGCTACGCCAATCGCTTTTTTCACCCTGTTCATCAACATCAACCATACTGCCACTCAGGGCCGTAGCCTGCCCAACCAGTTCAAGCAGCTGTTTGCTATCAAATGGTTTGGTCAAAAAACCAAACACCCCCTGACTGGTGGCCGCCACCGCATCGGGTATGGTGCCGTGGGCGGTCAACATAATCACCGGCAAACACGGGTTACGCTCATGAATGGCCGCAAACAGGTCCAGACCATTCATGCCTTCCATACACAAATCCGTAATCACCGCATGTGAGCGCAAAACCGGCAACTGCGCCAACGCCTCTTCAGCACTGGCAACACAATCGACATGATAGCCAGCAGACTCCAGCCGCATGGACAGTAAACGCCGCAGGCCCGGATCATCATCCACCACCAATATTTTGGCTGTATTCATTGCATATTCCTCTCAAAGCCTGTTATTTGCGCAAATGCAGACTTTCCTCAATCGAGGTTAAGTCATCCAGCTTCTGTTGCAACTGTTTTACCTGCTGCTGCTGTCTCAGTAGTCCTGAGTCTTTTTCCTCAATCACGGCCTTTGACTCAAGCAATTCGATACTCAGAGCAACCAGGGCCACAACCAAGTTTTCCTGATTTGATTCAGGTGTTTTTTTAAATAATTTGAGGGCACGGTCTGAATCACACTTTTTGCACTTGCCAAAGCCCAGTGATACCGCCAGACGCAAGCGGTTATGCACATTCGGCATTCGAGCGTAGGCCTGTTCAAGCGCAAGCAGTTCAGCCGTTATTTTTTCAGGCGACATCTTTTGTGCTGTGTGAAGCTGTTCAACAACAGACCGCAGCAAAGACAACTGTGGCGACAAAGACACTGGCGGCGGTGAAGGCACGGGGGGCAAATGCACACAACCGGCCATTATAAAAACAAGCACCGCCAGATTTAACCGAACAAACAAATACCGGACTTTCATCGCAATAGATTCTCCTGTGACAGCGGCAGCTGAATACGCATATGCGCACCAGGCAGGCCTTCATCAACCACTTCGATCATACCGCCATGGGCATGCAAATATTCCCACACGATAGACAGCCCTAAACCGGTGCCGTTGACGTGACTGATATAGGCATCTGTACCCTGATAAAAGGCTTCGAATATTTTTTCCTGTTGTGCCGGCGCTATTCCCGGCCCCTGATCCTGAACATCAAGTACCGCATAATCGGCTTCACTGCTGAGGCCAACCTTAATCCGCCCTTTATTGGGGGAAAACTTCACCGCGTTGGACAACAGATTATCAATAATAACGCGCAGCTTTGCCATATCAGCCACCACTGATACCTCAGCCAGTTCCACTTCGAACCACAGACGCCGGGCCATCACGGAGAGTTTATATTCATCAACCACATCACGGACCAGCTCATCAAATCGTAATGACTGCAGATTCAAAACGGCATCCCGTGTGGCGGTGTTGTAGGTTAACAAATCTTCAATCAGTTTTTGTAACTGCAGGCTGTTTTGCTGCAACAACTCAACCACCTCACGCTGCTGCGATGTCAACGCACCTGGGATCTCCTCGGCCAACAACTCCGACCCCTCACGCAAGGTAGTCAACGGCGTCTTCAGTTCATGGGAGATATGCTGCAAAAAACGTTTTTTATCTGCCTCCACCTCCATCAGACGACCGCGCATCCAGTCAAGACGCTCACCCAGCTGCTCAAGGTCACGCGGTCCATCCAGCTTTAGTGCAACAGAAAAATCTCCTGCCCCCAAGCGGCGAATACCATCATCCAGACGGCGCAAGGGGCGGTTGATGACCACAACCAAAAAAGCAACCAGCAGCAACATGGCTGGCACCAGCGCCGCAATCAGCCAAAACAGATTGTGCTGCGTTTGCTCTGCCTCCGCCTGAGTATTGGCCACCTCGGTATCAATCAACTGCTGACTTTGCAATAGGATTTGCTGCGCCTGTTTATCCAGAACAGACAATGCGACTGAGACATCCAGACTGCGCAGATCATTTTTATGCTCTTGTACCCGGGCATAAAAGTCGGTTTCGTCCCACGCAAGCTGATTCACACGTTGACGCAGAGCCTCAGGCAATGGCAATTCTGCCAGCGAAGCGAGAGTCTCGATAAATTTATCCCGGTTGGCCTCATAAACCTGTAATAAGATATCGTCAGCCAACACCTGGTACTGGCGTAAATTACGTTCCATCACCGTTATTTGTTCAAGCAGCTTCTGACCCGTCTCGCTGGCCTTGACCGCATGAGTAATCACTTGCTGGCTCTGAGCAGCCAACCTGTCCACCGAACTGGCGGCATACAGCAACGCCGCAATCAATGGCAACACCACCAAAGCGAAGCTGACCAGAATCAGCTGAAAAATGGATTTGGGATGAAATAGTTTCACGCTAACCTTAGACGCTTCTGCCACAAACCGGCGCTACCAGCATAAATTAAAAAGCCACCCGAAGGCGGCTTATGATTCACCCAGTGAAAGAACCGCCCTCATTCACGCCGCCAGATGGTGCCGCCAGCACCATCTTCCACTACGATCCCTTGTGCCTGCAGCTCATCACGAATACGGTCGGACTCAGTCCAGTTTTTTTCCTGTTTAGCCTCATTGCGACGTAGCACCAACACATCAATTGCCGCATCATCCAAGCCACCATCTGCACTAACGCCACCCTTCATGAAGGCCTCAGCATCATCCTGCAATAGCCCAAGCACAGCACCCAAACATTTAAGCTGACCCGCTAGTTGAGCTGCCTGTTCGCTACTTTTCTCTGCCTTGGCAGTGTTCAGGGCATTTACCAGCTCAAACAACACTGCCAGGGCCCCGGCAGTATTAAAGTCATCATCCATGGCCTTGCGAAAGCGGAGCTCATATTCACCACCATCACTGACTTCAGCCGCCTCAACGCCACGCAAGGCATTATAAAAACGCCCCATCGCCGCCTTGGCACTGTCCAGGTTTTGATCTGAATAATTCAAAGGACTGCGGTAGTGGCTGGCAAGAATAAAGTAGCGCATCACCTCCGGCGCATACTCCTTCAACACCTCACGCAGGGTGAAAAAATTGCCCAGCGATTTGGACATCTTTTCTTCTTTGATCTGCACAAAGCCGTTGTGAATCCAATAGTTAACGAACTTGCAGCCGGTGGCGCCTTCTGATTGGGCAATCTCATTTTCATGATGAGGAAACTGTAGATCCAGGCCGCCGCCGTGAATATCGAAATGATCACCGAGGCAATCGGTTGACATGGCCGAGCACTCGATATGCCAGCCGGGGCGACCCTGACCCCAAGGAGATTCCCAGCTTGGCTCGTCAGGCTTGGCCGCTTTCCACAGCACAAAATCCATCGGGTCATCTTTAACCTTATCAACAGCGACACGCTCGCCGGCACGCAGTTCTTCCAGCTTTTTGCCCGACAGTTTGCCGTAGCCATCAAATTTACTGACATCGTAATAGACATCGCCATTATCCGCTGGATAGGCATACCCCTTATCGACCAGGGTCTTAATCATGTCAATAATCTGATCCATCGACGTGGTTGCCCGAGGCTCCTGATCCGGCGGCAACACACCGAGGGCGGCAGAGTCTTCATGCATCGCCTCGATAAAACGCCCCGTCAGCGCATCAATCGCCTCACCGTTTTCATTGGCACGTTTGATGATTTTGTCATCAATATCGGTGATGTTGCGCACATAAGTCACTTGATAACCGCTATAACGCAGATAACGGGCAATCATGTCAAACACCACCAGTACCCGGGCATGACCAACATGACAATAGTCATACACCGTCATGCCACAGACATACATCCCGGCCTTACCCGGTTCAATGGGCTTAAAGAGTTCTTTTTGTTTAGTTAAGTTATTGAAAATTCTTAGCATATCGATCCAATTGCCGTTCTAAGTCGGTGTTCACTTACCCATCCAGGCAGCGAAGCAATAAAGGCTGCCATTCTAACGAAACTACAACCGATTTGTCTGGTGTAAAGCCTTAAAAAATCAGCAGCTCTGCCGATCTATTTCTAAAAGGAATAACAAATAACAGGACGCAGGAG
This sequence comes from Gammaproteobacteria bacterium, assembly GCA_024277755.1. Taxonomy (GTDB): domain Bacteria; phylum Pseudomonadota; class Gammaproteobacteria; order Tenderiales; family Tenderiaceae; genus Tenderia. The sequence goes on from JAJRUN010000148.1 coordinate 37,473, forward strand.
CATATCGCGGTGAGCAAAAAAACCAGAAGCCCAATCATTCTTAAGCTAAATGGTGCCATCAGCATTGTTTTTATTCTGACCGTCATTGCCGCCCTGAGTTATTCATTTTCAGCTGAAAACAAGCGTACCGCCGAGATGGGGCAATATTACGCCTCTGAGGCCACCACCTTTTATTTCGATAGCCTCAACACAATGATGCTTACCGGCACCATGCCCGAACGCGACATTCTGCGCGAAAAAATGCTCAACCGCGCGGGTGTAATCGATGCCCGGGTCATTCGCGGCCAACCCGTTGCCAATCAGTTTGGCCCCGGCAATGAGCATGAAAAAATTATTGATGATCTGGACCGGCGCGCTCTCAAAGGCGAGACGATTAGTCAGTTTAGCGAACTCAACGGCGAGCGCATCGTCACCGTGATTACACCCTTCTTTGCCACCGAAAATACCCGTGGTGTAAATTGCCTGCAGTGCCACACTGTTCCTTCAGGCAGCGTCAATGGTGCGATTCGCATCAGCTATTCATTAGCGGAACTTGATAAAAAAATGGCCGCTGGCCACTGGACCACTATTGCTGTCTATGTGGTGTTATTTGCCATCGGCCAGGGAGTTTTATACCTGTTCTTTTCCAAAGCTCTTGTGAATCCTGTTCGCGCCCTGCAAAGCCGTCTACAGGAAATTGCCCGTGGCGATGGTGACCTGACTGTTTCTCTTGAACGCCACAGCAATGATGAGCTGGGCGACGTAGCCGATGAATTTAATACCTTCACAGCAAAACTACGCACGACAATTTGCGAAATAAAACAATCAGCATCCGAGCTAAATCACAATGCCGAACAGATTTCCAACCTGGCAACACAGACAACGGAAGGCGCCAACAAGCAGTATTCAGAGCTGGACCAGACGGCCAGCGCCATTAACCAGATGTCAGCCACCGTGCAGGAAGTGGCCAACAATGCCGCCACAGCCGCCGAGACAGCCAGACTAGCCGATGACGCAGCCAACCACGGCCAGAAAATCGTGGAACAAACTGTTGATTCCATTAATAAACTGGCCACAGATGTGAGCAATGCCGCCGATGTGATTGATAGCCTGGGTCAGGAAACAGGTAATATTGGAAGCATTCTCGACGTGGTCAAGGATATTGCCGATCAAACCAATTTATTGGCACTAAATGCTGCCATTGAGGCAGCCCGTGCCGGTGAACATGGCCGTGGTTTTGCGGTGGTGGCCGACGAAGTCAGAGGCCTGGCGGCGCGCACCCAGGAATCCATCAGTGAAATTCATCGCATGATTGAATCTCTCCAGGCCGGCGCCAAAGAGGCTGGTGAGGTGATGGCGGCCGGTAAGGAACAGGCCATCAGCAGTGTTGAGCAGGCCGCCAGCGCCGGCGGAGCCATTAGTTCCATCACCGCCCAAGTGGATATCATCAATGACATGAACACTCAGATCGCCAGTGCTGCCGAGGAACAGAGCGCCGTCTCGGAAGAGGTTAATCGCAACATCCAGAACATTAACCAAATGGCAGACCAGACCTCTGAAAACGCCCAACAGGCCTCAAAAGCCTGCCAACAACTCTCCCAGGCAGCCAACAAACTGGACCAATTGGTGGATCAATTCAAGGTATAACGAGACAAACACTTCTTTCACAACAGGTAAATCTATATCATTAGACTCTTGTTATTAACCGTTACGAGAACATACTAATGAAAAAACTGACTATCGCCTTGTTGATACTGGTCACAGGCTTCATCTCTTCAGTGAGCATGGCTGCCAATCCCCAAGTAAAACTTGAAACCAATTATGGTGATATCGTTCTGTTACTTGACGCCCAGGCTGCACCCGAAACAGTCGCCAACTTTGTCCTCTATGTGGAAGACGGGCACTACAACGGAACAATTTTTCACCGTGTTATCAAAGACTTCATGATCCAGGGCGGTGGTTTCAAACAAGGCATGGTTAAAAAGACACCGCGTGGCTTCATTAAAAATGAAGCCAATAACGGCCTATCGAATGTCCGCGGCAGTATCGCTATGGCTCGCACCAATGAGCCACACACAGCCGCCGCACAGTTTTTTATCAACACCGGCAATAACAGCCGTTTAGATTACAAATCAAAATACGACTTCGGCTACGCCGTATTCGGCAAGGTTATCTCCGGCATGGAAACGGTTGATAGCATCCGTTCTGTTCGCACCACCAACTCAGGCATGTACCGTAACGTGCCTGTTAAGCCCGTCATCATCAAGAAAGCCAGCCTCATCAATACCAGCAAATAAGTGAGCAGCCTGTTTATCGCTGATATCCACCTCGGTAACGAGCACCCGGAAATCAGTCAACGCTTCGTCAGGTTTCTGCAGCAACAGGCCGTTGCTGCAGAGGCTGTTTACATCCTCGGTGATCTGTTTGAAGTCTGGATTGGCGATGATGCTGTGCAGCCCGAACATCAGGCCGCCATTAAGGCATTGAAACAGCTCACGGATTCCGGCACCTCCGTTTATGTCATGCACGGCAACCGCGATTTTCTGCTGGGCCAGGGGTTCGAGGCATTAAGCGGTTGTCAGTTAATCAGCGATCCACTGCTGATTGAGCTACACGGCAGCCCCACCCTGCTGATGCACGGTGATAGCCTCTGCACCGATGACAGCGAATACATGCAGATGCGTCAGCAGCTGCGCAGCCCAGCCTGGCAACAGCAATTTCTCGCTGCCAGCGCTGAGCAAAGGCTTCAGATTGCACACCAATATCGCAATGAAAGCCGTCACCGCAGCCAAAACAAATCACTGCAAATCATGGATGTGAATACAGGCGCTGTAAAAACAATAATGGAACAACACGACGTGACACAGCTGATTCACGGCCACACCCATCGCCCGGCGGTACATAATATGAACATCAAAGGCCAAACGGCGCAGCGCATCGTACTGGGGGACTGGTCCTCACAAAACAGCAGCCTGCACTGCGATGAGCAAGGCTGCCGGCTTAGCAATCTCGAATAACGCTAACGTTTAGCGCCCAGCGCTTTGGCTCGCGCCAAGCTTGCTTCAGCGTCTCGGCTGGCGTGTGAAACATTCCAGTCAGCATTCAACTCTGGCCAGCCCTGCATATGCCGCTTAGCCAGTTCGGCCAAGGCACCAATATGATCCACCCTGTCATTCAGCGCTGCAATATAATTAAATGTCTCACCGCCGGCAGCAAGAAAGATGTCACGATTTTCCACCGCAATCTCCTCCAGGGTTTCAAGACAATCGGCTGCAAAGGCCGGGCAGACAATAGCGATTCTTTTTACACCATCTTTGGGCAACTGCTCCAGCGTCTTATCGGTATAGGGTTTAAGCCACTCTTGTTTGCCAAAACGCGACTGAAAAGTCACCACCCACTGTTCATCACTCAAACCCAAACGTTCAGCCGCTAACCGCGCCGTCTTCTGACACTCGCAGAAATAGGGGTCACCCTGCTGAAAATTACGTTTGGGCATGCCATGAAACGAAAAAACCAGCTTTTGTGGTTGTCCCTCAGCCTTAAAGCTTTCATCAATGCTGTTGGCCAGGGCCTGAATGAAAGCGGAGTCGTCATGATAGTGATTGACGTAGCGCATCTCCGGCAGCAAGCGCCAGTGCCTTAGCTCATTCGCCACGGCATCAAAAACGGTTGCCGTAGTGGTGGCAGAATATTGCGGATACAAAGGTAATATCAGAATACGCTGGGCATTGGCTTGTTGCAGCTTCTTCAAGCCACTGGCAATCGAAGGGTTGCCATAGCGCATTGCCATTTCCACTTTTATTGGCCCGGGGATACTCACCTCCAACGCCTTTTGCAGCGCATCGGCCTGACGCCGGGTGATTGCCGTCAGCGGTGAGCCATCATCCGTCCAGATGGTCTGATAGGCATGGGCTGATTTTTTGGGTCGAGTGCGTAAAACAATACCGTGCAAAATAAGCCACCACAGTGGCCGTGGCATTTCAATCACACGAGGGTCCCACAAAAACTCTGCCAGGTAGCGCCGCACTGCTGCAGGCGTTGGCGCATCCGGTGAACCAAGGTTGCACAACAAGACGCCAGTGCAAGGCATCTGCTTATGATCGTAATCTTTTATTCCACGAAAGCCACTCATCGCCAACCCAATAACCTTTGTATCTATCCAGCTCAGCCCTGCTTTACGCCAGGCTGAATAGTTCTTTTAAGGTGTTTTATTACAAGGAGCGATAGTATACCGAACTCATAACAGTGATGTAGAAACAATGAAGCCAACACCGGTTAGCGTTGGCCGTATAATTCAGCAAAAACAAGCTCAGCTACATAATGTGTTGATCGGTGCCACTCGTACCAGGAAGAAGCTTGGATTCACCGATCAGATCAAGCCCCATCACCTCAAGCAATACCGCTTTGTCAAACGGTTTAGCCAAACACGCCTCAGCCCCAGCATTGATAATATTGGCTTCATTTTCAGCGGTGTAATAACCCGTCATGGCAATAATTCGAATATTTTTGGTGCTGTCATCATCTTTCAATTGTTGGCAGACAGAAAAACCATCCATGCCCGGCATCTTCAAATCCAGCAATACGATGGCCGGATCAAATTGCAACACCTTGCGACCGGCGTCAAAACCGTCGTGAGCAGTTTCTATTTCCAGGGATTGACTGGCAAGAAGATCAGCCAGATAACGGGCAAAAGAGCGATTATCATCCACCACCAAAACGCGTGGAGGCCCATCAGGCGACAATTCCATGCCACGTTGACGAGCAAACTCTTCTACATCTTTGCGTAAAAATCGGCGATGACCGCCTGCGGTGGTAGTGGCCTTGATCCAGTTTTTCTGGGCCCACTGACGAATAGTAACGGGAGAGACCCTGAGCAGCTCAGCCACCTCGTTGGGGGTCATGTAGGCACGAATATGACTGTTCCGATTCAAAGTACTCTCCCGTAGAAACAATAGTAGAGCATCTATTTAATCGATTCAAGCGTTTTAATCGATTTTTATATAAATATTTAAAAAAACAATAAGCCAACAGAAAAGGGCTGAAGGGGGCTGCCACCGGGAAAATCAAATTAATCTTGTCGACGAGTAAAACGAATGATCTTGCGCCGAGCACGTTTGTCCGGACGCTTGGCTGGCCCTCCGGCAGCATTTGCCAGCAAACGACGCTGCTCGCCATCGGCCTCACGCCTGGACCGACTGGCCTCGGTTTCTTCATATAGGGTTTGAGCAACGGTTGCCGGGCCTCGTCGATCAGACAAAACCAGAACATGGATAACAAACTCAACCATCCCCTTCTGAATACGCAGTTCATCATTCACCTTGAGGCAGCGTGACGGCTTGACCCGGGCACCATTCAGGTGAACATGGCCGCCATTAATGGCCTCGGATGCCAGACTGCGGGTCTTGAAGAAGCGGGCTGCCCACAACCATTTATCGAGGCGAACCTTGGCTGGATCAGAATCTTGTTTGGATTTAGTCATTAGAAAAAGGGCCGGTCTTACCCCGGCCCTTCA
>JAJRUN010000149.1 GCA_024277755.1 Gammaproteobacteria bacterium
CAGTCACTTGAGAGCCGACGCGATAGCGAGGTGACGAGGACTGCCGAGGCCTAAATGAGCTGTCGAAGAACGGAGTGGAGTTGACCCATGGACGGGGCAACTCTTTAACGAGTACTGGAGACACCCTTGGGGTAATTAAAAGGTCTGAGTTCAAGTAGCGACAATGGGTGTATGACTAAATACCATCACTACAGAGGTCTCAGATTTTGAGACGTTGATCCACCTCGACAACATCTGTTCGATTGTTCGATTACATGAGGGCCATCTCTGTCACACCGAGTTGATAATTTGGAATCATGCAAACTTGGATAACAAACCGGTTTTCCTCGGTTGCTTTTATTTTAAAAAGGTGGCTCCTCAGGGTCACCTTTTTTGTTTGTGACTAAGTCACATACAGGAGCTTCATTCTAGGTCAGAATTAGTCCCCGTTTTGCTGGTTTTCATCTGAGTATTTGATGCCCGCCGGCGTTGTAGTATCCCTCTATCATTTAAGGTTGAAATTATGAATCCAAAAGTATTGTCTATTACCGCAATTTTGTTATGGCTGGTTAGTGTCTTGGTTGGGGGGTTCTTTTTTGTTAATGGGCAAACAAAAATGGGTACCGATGAGCGGGTCTCGGTTCAGCTGAAAGCAGATGAACGTAATTTTGTACTGGCTGAAATGCGGATGTTGCTTGATGGTGTGCAGAGAATGACGGCTGGTTTGGCTGCTGATGATATGCCAAAGGTCGCAGCCGCAGCTCGTGCAGTTGGCACAGCATCGGCGGCAGATGTTAACCCGGCTTTAATGCTGAAATTACCACTGGCATTTAAACAACAGGGCATGGCAGTGCATAAACAGTTTGATCAGATTGCTGACAAGATTGATCAGGGTGCAGCGGCAAATGAAATACTGTTAGACCTGTCGGAACAACTTGGGGCTTGTGTTGCTTGCCATAGCATCTACCGACTGGATGTCGATGATGTTCAGGATGTTGAATAGCTGTTGTTGAAAGGAATCATGGGTGGATAATTCTCTACGGGCGCAGATATTATGTTAAGGGTTTGATTCACCAGTACACATGGCTTGCCCGGTTTAACTGCCTGAAATATGGTGTTGACGGTAAACGTCATCCTCGTCACCGTGAGGACGTTTGAAACGTCGATGAAGCCAGAAGTATTGCTCCGGCGCGTGCTGGATCAGTGTTTCAAATACCTGGTTGATGCGTGTTGCATTTTCAACTTCATCATCACCGGGAAAGTTTTCCAGTGGCGGGTGGAACTCCAGCAGGTAGCCCTCGCTACCGGGCAGGCGACGATATTCAAAGGGAATCGCTGCGGCGCCGCTCATTTTGATCAGTCGAGATGTTGCTGGCTGGGTGGGTGCTTTTATGCCAAAAAACAGGGCGTCGATGTAGCCTCTTTTGCGGTAGTTCTGGTCGGGTGCAAACCAAGCAGTTTCACCCTTGCGTAATTTTTTAATAAACGAACGTACATCGTCACGGGGGATCAGGTCGCTGAAAAATCTCGTGCGGTCGCGCTGAAAAAAGAACTCGATCACCGGGTTTTCATGGGGACGGTACATGCCTGACCAAGTGTGTTTGATGCTCATGCTATAGAGTCGGCCGGCCAGTTCCAGACTGGTAAAGTGGCCGCTAAGCAATAGTGCTCCCTTGCCTTTGGCTAGGGCCTCCTCGAGATGGTGGTGCCCCTTGATGGTGATCAGTTTTTGCAGGCGTTTGGCCGGCAGCCACCAAGCCATTCCCATTTCAAAAATGCCCATTACCATTGCGGCAAAATGTTGGCGTAGCAGGTCGTTCTGTTTGGCTTTACTGAGTTCTGGAAAACAGAGGGCGAGGTTGACTTCACCAATGCGACGACGACGTTTGAGCAGGTGAAATAATAGTCTGCCCAGTCCTCGGCTGATGGCCAGTACCCAAGGGTAGGGCAGGTGGATGACCAGCCAGACGAAGGCGAATCCTGACCAGGTTGGCCAGTTTTTGAGCGAGTATAATGACGAGGCTTTGATCACAGCAGTTGATGATGGCTAAAAACTGCCATTTTAGCAGGTTGTGGGGAAAGTCTCAGGTGGTGCTGTCTGCTAGTGGTCATTATTTTCTGGTGCTGAACAGGCTTGTCTGTATTCATTGCTCGTCACCGCCCAGTGACTGATAGGCTGGCTTGCTGTTTTGAAACAGCCTTAGCAGTCCCGCATTAATTGACTGAATAAATGTATAACTTTGTGCCCGTTGCTTCAATCAGTGCAGACGCGTTTCAGCTTTAACCACCAAGGGGCTGAAAAAAATAATATTGCGGCACTGACGACAATGGCGGGTCCGGCGGGCAAATCCCATTCCAGTGAAGCGAACAGGCCGCTGCTGACGGCTATGCAGCCGATGACGGCGGCGAATATGGCCATTTGTTCCGGGTTGCGGGCGAAGCTTCGGGCGGTGGCGGCGGGGATGATCAGCAGGGATGTAATCAGCAGGATGCCGACGACCTTCATAGCGACGGCGATGACAATGGCGATGAGCAGCATGAGTGCCAGTTTGACCCAGGTGACGGGGACGCCTTCAACATAGGCAAGTTCTTCATGCACGGTGATGGCCAGTAGGGGGCGCCAGATGATGATTAAGACTGTTAGTGACAGGACGGCGCAGCCGATGATCCAGTAGAGGTCGATGTTGCTGACGGCGAGGATGTCGCCGAACAGGTAGCTCATCAGGTCGATGCGCAGGGTTTCCATAAAGGCCAGGGCGATCAAGCCCAGTGACAAGGTGCTGTGGGAGAGGATGCCGAGCAGGGTGTCGTTGGCGAGGCGTTGTTTTTGTTGCATGGCCACCAATAGCAGTGCCAGGAGAATACACACCACCACCACGCCGAGGTTGGTGTTGATGCCCAGCAGAAACCCCAGTGCCACGCCCAGCAGGGCGGCATGGGCCAGGGTGTCGCCAAAGTAGGCCATCTTGCGCCACACCACAAAGGCACCCAGTGGCCCTGCTACCAGGGCGACGCCGATGCCGGCCAGCAGGGCGCGTAATAGAAAATCATCCATGCTGGCAGCCTTTGTGCTCGGCAATAATATCGCCGTGGGCGTTGTGGCTGTGGTCATGCTGGTGGCTATAGGGCATCAGCACTGGGGTTTGGCCAAACAGGGCGACATAGTTGGGGTCAATGCGTACCTTGTCGGGATGACCTGAGCAGCAGACATGGCGGTTCAGGCACAATACTTGGTCGGTGGCGCTCATCACCAGGTGCAGGTCGTGAGAGATCATCAGAATGCCGCAGCCATGACGTTTGCGGATGGTGCTGATCAGGCGGTACAGCTCTTCCTGGCCGGTGATGTCGACCCCTTGAACCGGCTCATCCAAGATGAGTAAATCCGGCTTGCGCAGTATGGCACGTGCCAGCAGTACCCGTTGGCTTTCACCGCCGGAGAGGGTTTGCATGGCGGAGTCGAGCAGTTGTTCGGCACCGACTTCGGTCAGCGCTTCGATTAATTCAGTGTTGGAACAGCGTTGCGCCAAGGTCAAAAAACGACGCACGGTTAGGGGTAGCACCGGGTCAATGGTCAGGCGCTGTGGCATGTAACCGATGCGCAGTTTTGGCGCTAGCCGGACGTCGCCAGAGTCATGTTTGATCAGGCCGAGAATCACCCGTACCAATGTTGATTTGCCGGCACCGTTGGGGCCGATGAGGGTGACGATCTCGCCTTTATGCAGGCGGAAATCCACATGGTCGAGGATTTGCTTGCCATCAAGTGCCAGGCAGATGGCTTTGGCTTCTATTAAGACCTTGTTGTCCATTTCAGTGGTCTTGGCACTGGGGGCAGAGGCCGCGAATTTCGATGACCTGATGATCGGCTTTAAAACCATGCAGGGCAGCACTGTTGCGGATGGCTTTTTTAACCTTGAGGTCGTCCAGTTCTGCGACACGCTGACAATGTGAGCAGATCAAAAACTGACCGCTGTGCTGTTCACCTGGATGGGCACAGCCGGTATAGGCGTTGAGGCTTTCGATGCGGTGGATCAGGCCGTGTTCGAGCAGAAAGTCCAGCGCCCTGTACACGGTTGGTGGTGCGCCGTTAAAACCGTCGGCCCTGAGCTGCTCGAGAATGACATAGGCGCCGACCGGTTTGTGGCTCTTCCATACCAGTTCCAGCACCCGCTGGCGCTGCTCGGTGAGGCGGCCATTGCGTTCGCGACAGATGCGCGCAGCTTCTCTTAATGCAGCTTTAATGCAGTGGCGGTGGTCGTGTTTGGCAAAGGCCTGGTCGGGATAGGTGTCGGTCATTGGTGTTTGTTTATGCCGGGGTTGTTATACTATAACATAACGAATTTAGGGAAGGCTCGGTTTTGATGTTCAGATATGCAATCTCTTTCACCTTGTGGGTTCTGTTTGCTACAACCAGCCACGCCAGTGCAGTGCCGCGTGTTGTGGTAAGCATTGCCCCGGTTCATTCCTTGGTGGTTGGGGTGATGGATGGCGTGGCTGAGCCGGTGCTGCTGGTCAGGGGCAATAGTTCACCACACGGTTATCGGCTCAAACCATCGCAGGTGCGCAGTCTGCAACGGGCCGACCTGATTATCTGGGTGGGTGAGAGTGTCGAAGGGTTTTTGCAGCGTCCGCTGGCGAATTATGATGAGTCTAAAACCATTGTTGAGTTGATGAACGTCAAGGCAATGCACTTGATCAGTGCTCGTGAAGGGGGGGGGTGGCCGGCAGCCAAGGAAGAGGGGCATCATCACAATTACGCCCAAATCGATGGCCATTTATGGCTTGATCCGCAAAATGCAAAAGTAATTGTCAAGCAGGTTGTTGCAACACTGAGCAAGCTGGATTCAACGCGTGCGGCGATATACACAGACAATGGTCAGCGTATGCAACAAGCGTTGACCGAGCTTGATCAACTGCTCAAGCAAACCCTGGCGGCGGTGAGCCATACTCCTTATCTGGTGTTTCATGACGCCTATCAATATTTTGAACAACGTTACGGATTGGCATCGCTAGCGGCGGTCATCAGTGCAGCTGAGCATAAACCGGGTGCAAAACGCATCAGCCGTGTGCGTGAGCTTGCTAAAACCGAACAGGTGCATTGTGTTTTTAGTGAGCCACAGTTGCCGAGCAAGTTGATATCAATCATCACCGAAGGCAGCAATTTAAAAAGTGCCACGCTTGATCCGATGGGTATGGGGCTTAAACCCGGTCAATCACTCTATTTTGATTTGATGAAAAAGCTGGGGCAGGATTTGCTTGGCTGTCTTGAGGGTTGATGATGGGAAGTGTCGATTTTTTTTACACCATTAAGCATAGCGCGGCACTCTAAATGAGAAAAAACAGTTAAATCAATATGATAATAAACATGGTCTGAATTTTGCCTCCTACACCCCAACTGTTGCAAGCGTAGTAATAGGATCAATCTTAAAACTTTCAGCTTAAGGAATCGAGGGATAAAAACAATGAAATATTCAAAATTAATATCGGGATTAGCGATGTTGTGGGCGGTGATGCCAAGCGCTAATGCAACTGTTATCACCGGGGATGTGACCAGCGGTGGCGGCTCTTTTGTTAAGTTGTCTCCTGGCTTTACGGCATCAAGTCCTGCCAATACGGTGGGTAATAATAACTTCGATACTCTTGATCTCTACGCTTTTGATGAAGACCAGAATACGGCAGTTTTGAATAACCCTCTTAGCGTTGATATTTTAGCCAGCACAGGCTTGGCTGGCAGCTTGGCTGTCGGTACTATTGTGGCGAGCCACTATGTGTTTTTTGATCCGCAGTTTACGACGGGGCAGGTAGGCTGGGTTGATTTTGATGCGAATATTCTCGCCATTATTACGAGTGCGGCCAATCTTGATGCCAGTGATTATCTTGCAAATACCGGGGTGACCTACCTAAGTTCCACATTGCGTGGTCTTGAGGCGGGAGATTCTGTGGCCATTGATGGGGGCAATGCTATGCGCGTCAACGTGGATTGGCGGGCCGGTTCCCCTGGTGATTACGTGCGTGTTTTAACTGCCTATTCACCTGGTGGTGCTGATCCAATGACAGTTCCTGAGCCTGGTACGCTTGTTTTGTTAGGTCTCGGCCTTGCTGGTCTGGCCTATCGACGCAAACAAGGTCGTTCAGCTAAAGCCTGATTTGGGCTTGGATGTTTATACAGGCTGAATAAATACTGAAAACCGGTATTTGTTATTGCTTGAATGGGTCGCTGTTGACGACAAAAACCCCCGGCCGGGAACATGGTCGGGGGTTTTTGTTTTTAACCACAATAGGAGTGTGAAAGACTTTTTTTGTCTGGCGGTGTTATCTGTTTGGATAAAATGAGAGGGTTTGTTATTCAATGAGTGAAAAACCTTATGCCGCAGCCTGTGTTAAAAACGGGCCGCCTATTCTTGACGTGTTGCAACAAAGGCTGACTGATCATGCCTGTGTATTGGAGATAGCCAGTGGCACGGGGCAACATGCTGTCTATTTTGGCGCGGCCTTACCAACGATCAAGTGGCAAACCAGTGACCTTAAAGAAAAACATTCAGGTATGCGGCAATGGCTGGATGAGGCGAGTTTAGAGAATGTGTTGCCGCCATTGCCTTTGGATGTGATGGCAGATGTCTGGCCTAAGCAAAATTACAACGCTGTGTTTAGTGCCAACAGCGCTCATATCATGCCTGTCAAGGCTGTGGAACAGATGTTTATTGGTGTTTCGAAGGTGTTGCTTCCGGCGGGGCGTTTTTTTCTATACGGACCGTTTATGTATGCGGGTAAGCACAGTAGTGATAGCAATTACCTTTTTGATTGCTGGCTTAAATCAGATGACCCCCAGCGAGGCCTGCGTGATGTTGACTGGTTGTGTGAGGTTGCCGCAAGGGTGAGCCTGGGTTTGCTGGAAGATATGGCAATGCCTGCCAATAACCGGATGTTAATTTGGCATCTTGAATAGTGCTGAGCAGCTTGTTTGTTTTTAAGAGCGCCTTTAGCTATGGCAAGATATAGCCGTCGGTCAATGTCTTTAAAAAGGCAATAATATCCTGCTCTTCCTGTTTGCTGAGATTCAGGTCTCCTAGCTCTTCATCGTTCATGTTTTCAACCACCTCGGGTTTAAAGTTTTTCTCGGTGCTGTCACGTGAGTTATAGAAATCAACCACCTCTTCCAGTGTTTTAAATACACCATTGTGCATGTAAGGGGCTGTTTTGGTGAGGTTGCGCAAGGTTGGAACCTTAAATTTCCCGTTTTCTGCCGGTTGATTGAGAACACGGCCCAAGCCCAGGTCGATGTATTGATCACCAGCCGGGTTAAATGTTTTTTCAATGTAATAAAAAGGGCTGTCTTTCAGTCGGGGTACACCGATGTTGTCATAGCTGTAGTCGGTGAAAAGGGGGTGAGAGCCATCCGTCTTCTTTTGGCTGGGGTGGCAGGCGGCGCAGTTGCCCTTTTTCTCGTCTTCAAACAGTTCCAGGCCGCGCTGTTCCGCCGCTGTGAGCTGAACCTCGCCTTCGAGATAATAGTCATACTTGGCGTTAAACGGGCTGAAGTCGTTGCTGTGTTCAAAGGCAACCAGTGCATCGGCGACATAATCAAAGGCCTGTTGTACATCACTTAAAGCGCCTGGGCCGAAGACCTGATCAAACATGGATGAGTATTTGGCCTGGCGGACTTTATTAATCAGGCTGGCGGCATCCGGGTTTCCCATCTCCAAGGGATTTAAAAACGGGCCTTTGGCCTGGTCTTGCATGGTATGGGCACGACCATCAAGGAAGAAGCCACCGATATAGAGTCCCTCTTTTTTGTCGTAGTGAAACTCGGGGGTGAATGCCGCGTATGCAGTAGTGGGGGTGTTGCGATTGCCAAAGTGGGCTGGATCTGCACCACGCGAAACCGGTAGTTCACTGTCTGGGTCGGCAAATCCTGTGCTTGGCAGGTGGCAGCCGGCGCATGCCTGTCCCGCTGGTTCGGAAAGTCCTGTGTCAAAATAGAGTTTACGTCCCAAGGCCTGTTTTAGTTTCAGGTTTTGATCGCTGCCTGATTGTGGTGTCTTGCTGTGATCTTGGCTTGCGTTGACATTGGTGAGCACAAACAATGTCAATAGCCCGGCCAAACCTGTTTGTAGGTAATGTTTCATTAACGAACCTTGGTCTCTTAAAAGTTGTAATATTAATGCGAATGATTCTTATTTATTTTATTTGATAGGCCTTTTTTAGTCAAACAAAAGGCGCAGGCGGGTGAAGCACAGCGAAGAGGTTAAGATGTTTGTCAGTGTTAGGTTGGCAGAACTTTGGTTTATAGCAAGGTGATTTTCAGGGGCTGTGTTTGTGTGGTTTGGCGCAGTGGTTACTGCGTGAGTGTCTCTTGGTCAGACTGGCTAAGTAAGTGCTCATTAATGCTTTTGTCCATTGAGAAAATGTGCCGATTCTGGTAGTCTGCCCCCCGTCTTGATCAGGTTTTTTCCGCGGCACAGGTTTTCATAACTATATGACTAAATTCATTTTTGTCACTGGTGGGGTGGTATCTTCCCTGGGTAAGGGGATCGCCTCGGCATCACTGGCAGCAATTCTTGAAGCAAGGGGGCTGAATGTCACCCTGCTTAAACTCGATCCTTACATCAATGTTGATCCTGGCACCATGAGTCCGTTTCAGCACGGTGAGGTGTATGTCACCGAAGACGGAGCTGAAACCGATCTGGATTTAGGTCACTACGAGCGCTTTGTGCGCACCACCATGGGTCGTCGCAATAATTTTACTACGGGGCGTGTTTACGAAAATGTTATTCGTAAGGAACGTCGTGGTGATTATTTGGGTGGCACCGTGCAGGTGATCCCTCACATTACCGATGAAATGAAACGTCTGATTATGGAAGGTGCCGAAGGCGCTGACGTGGCCATGGTGGAAATCGGCGGCACGGTGGGTGATATCGAGTCACTGCCGTTTCTTGAGGCGATTCGCCAGATCGGTGTCGAGCTGGGCCGTGACCGGGTATTGTATATGCACTTGACCCTGTTGCCATACATTCCAACTGCGGGTGAACTGAAGACCAAGCCAACCCAGCACTCGGTGAAAGAACTGCGTTCCATTGGTATTCAACCGGATGTGTTGCTATGCCGTGCCGAGCAACCGGTTCCTGCTGAAGAACGTCGCAAGATTGCCTTGTTTACCAACGTGGCCCAGCGCGCGGTGATTGAATGTATTGATACCGACAGCATTTACAAAATTCCACGTTTATTGCACGAGCAAGGTCTGGACGAGATTGTGATTCAGCGCCTGCACCTTGATGCCGGCCCGGTGGATCTGTCTGATTGGGATCAGGTGGTACATAACCAGGCTCATCCCGAGCGTGAAGTGAAGATTGCCATGGTTGGCAAGTACATGGATCTGACCGAGGCCTATAAGTCGCTGACCGAGTCGTTGAACCATGCTGGCATCAAGACTCTGACCAAGGTCAAAATTGTTTATATTGATTCCGAGATTATCGAACAGGATGGTGTTGATTGTCTTAAGGGCATGGATGCGATTCTGGTGCCGGGTGGTTTTGGTGAGCGCGGTGTCGAAGGCAAGATCAAAACGGTTGAGTACGCCCGTACCAACAAGGTTCCATATCTGGGTATTTGCCTGGGTATGCAGGTGGCGGTGATTGAATATGCTCGCAATGTGGCGGGGCTTGAAGGTGCGCACAGCACCGAGTTGAACCCGCTGACACCTCATCCGGTGATTGGACTGATTACTGAATGGACCACTGAGGATGGTAGCGTTGAGCAGCGCTCGGTGGATTCGGATCTGGGCGGCACCATGCGTCTGGGTGGGCAGCAGTGTCGTCTGATCGAGGGTAGCAGAATACGTGAAATGTACGATGCAGAAGTGATCATTGAGCGTCATCGCCATCGTTATGAATTCAATAATAATTATCTGGATCAGTTAACCGAAGCTGGTATGCAGTTTTCGGGTTTGTCCATGGATGGTTCACTGGTTGAAGTGATAGAGGTGGCCGATCATCCCTGGTTTATCGCTTGCCAGTTTCATCCTGAATTCACTTCAACGCCACGCGATGGTCATCCGCTGTTTAGCGGGTTTGTCACTGCGGCGGTTGAGCACAAGCGCAGCAGTTAAGGGAATAAAAATATGAAGCTTTGTGGATTTGAAGCCGGACTGGATCAGTCATTTTTCCTGATTGCCGGCCCCTGCGTGATTGAAAGTGAGGCGATGGCGCTGGAAACTGCCGCTGCAATGAAAGAGATGACCGATGAGTTGGGTATCCCATTCATCTACAAGTCCTCTTTCGATAAGGCCAACCGCACCTCAAGCCAGAGCTTTCGTGGCCCGGGTCTGGACGAGGGACTGCGTATTTTGCAAAAGGTCAAAGATGAGATCGGTGTGCCTATCCTGACTGATGTCCATGAAGACACACCGCTTAATGAAGTGGCTGCTGTGGTCGATGTATTGCAGACGCCGGCATTTCTGTGTCGTCAGACCAACTTTATTCAGAACGTCGCCAGGCAGGGCAAACCAGTCAATATCAAGAAGGGCCAGTTTTTAGCCCCCTGGGATATGGCCAATGTGGTGGCCAAGGCCAAAGCGGTGGGCAATGAGCAGATCATGGTCTGCGATAGGGGTACATCCTTCGGCTACAATACTTTAATCACCGATATTCGTGGTTTGGCTGTGATGCGCGAAACCGGTTGTCCGGTGGTCTTTGATGCTACGCACTCGGTACAACAGCCGGGTGGACAAGGGCAGGTGTCAGGTGGTCAGCGTGAGTTTGTGCCGGTGCTGGCACGTGCCGCAGTGGCGGCGGGTATTTCAGGGCTGTTTATGGAAACCCATCCGAATCCGGCCGAGGCCCTGAGTGATGGCCCCAATGCCTGGCCGCTGGACAAGATGAAGGCGTTGCTGGAAACGCTGCAACAGATTGATAAGGCCACCAAGGCGGGTGGCTTTTTAGAGCAGGATTTGTAATCCGACTGCAATATGCAGTTGAGAAAATAAACAAGAATTTTTAAACATTTAAATTTAGAAAAATTGGAGCAATAAATGTCACAGATTAAGGACATACGTGGACGTGAGATCATTGATTCACGCGGTAATCCAACAATAGAAGCCGATGTCATTCTGGAATCAGGCGCCATGGGTCGTGCCGCTGTGCCTTCAGGTGCATCAACCGGTTCACGTGAAGCGATTGAGCTGCGTGATGGTGGTGAGCGTTTTATGGGCAAGGGTGTATTGCAGGCAGTCAAGAATGTCAACGAAGAGATTCGTGAAGCGCTGCTGGGTATGGATCCTAAAAATCAGGCCAAGATCGATCAGGCCATGATTGACCTGGATGGCACGGATAACAAAGCGCGTTTGGGTGCAAATGCGACGCTGGCAGTGTCTATGGCTGTGGCCAAGGCGGCTGCGGCTGAAGCGGGTCTGCCGCTGTATCGTTATCTTGGCGGTGAAAATGCCAAGACCCTGCCCGTGCCAATGATGAACATCATCAACGGTGGTGAACATGCGGATAACAGCGTTGATCTGCAGGAGTTCATGATTGTGCCTGTCGGTGCATCAAGCATCAACGAAGCGCTGCAATGGGGTGCTGAAGTATTTCACACCCTGAAAAAGGTGCTGAGTGACAAGGGCTATAACACGGCTGTGGGTGACGAAGGTGGTTTTGCCCCTGACCTGAAGTCCAACGAAGAAGCGATTACCGTTATTCTTGAAGCGATTGAAAAGGCCGGTTACAAGGCCGGTGAACAGGTCATGATTGCGATCGATGCGGCTGCGTCTGAGTTTTATAAAGATGGCAGATACGTACTGGCCTCTGAAGGCAAGAGCATGACCGCTGAAGAGTTTGTTGATTTTCTTGATGGCTGGGTAGACAAATATCCAATCATCTCTATTGAAGATGGTCTGGACGAGGGTGATTGGGCTGGCTGGAAAATCATGACCGAGAAACTGGGTAACAAGATTCAGTTGGTGGGTGACGACCTGTTTGTCACCAATCCTAAAATTCTGGCAGAAGGCATCGAGAAGGATATTGCCAACTCAATCCTGATCAAGGTCAACCAGATCGGTACGCTGACTGAGACGCTGGCAGCCATCAATATGGCCAGAGAGAATGGTTACACTGCAGTGGTATCTCACCGTTCTGGCGAGACTGAAGATTCGACTATCGCTGATCTGGCGGTTGCCACCAATGCCGGTCAAATCAAGACGGGGTCAATGTCACGTTCAGACCGTATCGCCAAGTATAACCAGCTGATTCGCATCGCCGAAGAGCTGGGTAGCAAAGCAACTTATCCTGGTAAAAGCGCCTTCAGCAGCTTGTCGAACTAAGGATTTGATACGCCGCCATGTGTCTGCATGGCGGCGTTTTATTATCAATTAAATATGAAATGGATTGCCGCCGTTCTCTTCATACTGTTGCTGGCATTGCAGTATAAGCTCTGGGTGGGGCAGGGCAGTTTGGCAGAGGTCTCACGACTGAATCAGGCGATAGAAAAACAGACCGCCGCCAATACCAAACAACGCGAACGAAACGATGCCCTGGATGCCGAGGTGCAAGACCTCAAGAAGGGTGTTGAAGCAATAGAAGAGCGTGCCCGCAGTGAGCTGGGCATGATCAAACAAGACGAAACTTTCTTTCAGATTATCGATGAATAAGCAGAGTAGATATTGGTCCGTCGTCCCCGCTGCCGGTGTTGGCAGCCGCATGGCTGCTGCTGTGCCAAAACAATATTTAACACTGCACGGCAAGACCGTCTTTGAGCACACACTGTCACGTCTCTGCGGTCATCCACAAATGAGCGGTGTGGTGGTGGCCATCAGCGTTGGCGATGAACATTGGCCGCAGCTCGACCTGTCAGACTTTGACAATATTCATGTTGCCGAAGGCGGGGCAGAGCGCTGTCATTCGGTGCTCAATGGTTTGCAACTGTTGAGTGGGTTTGCGGCTGCCAACGACTGGGTGCTGGTGCATGATGCTGCACGTCCTTGCATTCATCATAATGATATTACGATGATGATTGATGCCCTGAAAGATCACCCAGTGGGGGGGCTGTTAGGTTTGCCTGTGGCTGACACGATGAAACGTACCAGTGGTGAAAATGACGTGCTGGAAACAATCAATCGTGACAATCTCTGGCGGGCATTAACGCCGCAAATGTTTCGTCTGGGTGAGTTAACGCAGGCCTTGCAGACGGCGCTGGACGATGGCTTTCTGGTGACAGATGATGCCTCGGCCATTGAGCATGCTGGCTTGAGGCCACGCATGATTGTCGGTCGTGGTGACAATATCAAAATTACCCGCCCGGAAGATCTGTCACTGGCCGAGATGTATCTGGCTCAGCAGGAGAAAAACTAATGCGTATTGGTCACGGTTATGACGTACACAAATTTGCCCCCGAACGTGATCTGATCCTGGGTGGGGTCAAGATTGATTATGAACTGGGCATGTTGGCCCATTCAGATGGCGATGTGGTCATTCATGCTTTGATCGATGCCCTGCTAGGCGCAGCAGGCCTGGGTGATATTGGCGGCCATTTTCCTGATAGTAGCGCCGCATTCAAAAATATTGATAGCCGTGTTTTGCTACGTGACGTAATGACTAAGCTCAAGACTGAAGGTTACAGCGTGGGCAATGCCGACATTACCATCATCGCTCAGGCACCGAAGATGAAGCCACATTTGCCTGAGATGAAAAAGTGCTTGGCTGATGATCTCGAAGTGAATCAGGCGCGTCTCAACATTAAAGCCACCACGACCGAAGGCCTCGGTTTTGCCGGTCGCAAAGAAGGCATTGCCACCCACGCGGTGGTTTTGCTCAACGAAGCCGAAGATTAATCTCATGTCAGCAACCGAACACCTGGCCTATGCGCTGGGAAAACCAGACCTTAGTGGCGTGATCCGCAGTCAGCCGGAAGACTTTCAGGTCGATGAAGATTTAGGTTTTGAACTGACAGGCGAGGGCGAGCATGTCTGTTTGCATATTCGCAAGCGCAACAGCAATACAGATTTTATCGCCAAACAGATTGCCCGTCTGGCTGGGGTTAAAAACATGGATGTCAGCTATGCAGGGCTGAAAGACAGACATGCTGTGACCACTCAGTGGTTCAGTGTCTATCTTTCAAATAAGCCCAAGCCAGACTGGTCACAGTTGAACTGTGATGAGGTTGAAGTGATTGAGATTGTGCGTCATAACCGTAAGCTGCGTCGCGGCAGTCTCAAGGGCAATCACTTTAAACTTGTTGTGCGAGAGTTGCAGGGTCATATTGAATCGCTTCAACAACACCTGCAATCGGTCAGTGTGAATGGCGTGCCCAACTATTTCGGTGAACAGCGTTTTGGTCGTGACAACCTCGCCAAGGCCATGGGTATGTTCAATGCCGAGTTCAAGGTTAAAGACAGAAACAAACGCAGCATGTATTTTTCCGCCGCCCGTTCGGCCATCTTTAATGAGGTGCTATCACAGCGTGTTGCAGCGGCCAATTGGCATCAGCCCCTGGCGGGTGACGTGATGATGCTTGATGGCAGTCACAGTGTGTTTGCCATTGAGGCTGTTGACGATGAAATAAATCGTAGAATTTCCGAACATGACATCCATCCCACCGGACCGATGTGGGGCCAGGGCCGTCTTGCCAGCACAGCAGACACACAACAGATTGAACAACAGTGTGCCGAAAACTTTGTGCTATTTTGTGATGGGTTAGAGCGGGCAGGAATGAAACAGGAACGCCGTGCCCTGCGGCTGCCTGTCAGCAAGCTTGAATGGCAGATAGAAGGCAATCGTTTACAGCTGAATTTCTTCCTGACATCGGGCAGTTATGCCACTTCGGTGTTGCGTGAGCTTGTGCTCTGCCGTTAAGTTTATTGCCTCAGATCGCTGTCAAAACTATATGCTTTAGGGCAAGGCTTTAGCTGTTACACCGTTATGCTATCGTGAAAATTATGAGGCAGCAGCGGCGAAGTGGACGTGCTGTAAAGCTTTGAATCAAGTACATAGGCTCGGTTGTTACTCTGTTTTGTTTTGAATAGTCTCAACACATTGGTGTTCAGCCTATCTCAGAGGTGCGTTTCAAAAAGGAATCAGCGAGACTGCCCTCTTGATTTGACCCATCGATTCACTATGAAGGGCGCAATCTGTCGTAAAATATCGTATTCTAGAGCCTTAAATCCTAGAACTATGTAGAGGAGAATACGAGTGGCCAAGCCCAACTACGCTTTTGCAAAGCGGCAGAAAGAAATCGCTAAAAAGAAAAAGAAGGAAGAGAAACGCTTGCTAAAATTAGAAGCGGCTGAATCTCAGTCACAGGATGTTGAACCTGTGCCAGAAAGCCCCGATAAAACGGAAATAACTGACGGCACATAGAGCGTTAGTTGAAGTCAGCGAATATCAAAAATACAAAGGAGAGACCTTTGCACGATACAATCACGAGTAAAAATGGCTAATATTCTCCTGCTTTTCGTTAGAAAACTTGTCAATAGCTCGCTATTAACTGCATTTTCTGGCTCAATCAGAAAAATATTAGCTCATTTTTCTTTCGCGTCTGTATCGTGCAAAGGTCTCAGGAAAACGCGGAATGAGTACGGGTACAGTAAAGTGGTTCAATGCAGATAAAGGTTTTGGTTTTATTACACCAGATGATGGTGGCAAGGATCTATTTGTTCATCATTCCGAAATTCAAAGTGGTGGTGGATATTCAAGTTTAAGTGATGGTCAGAAGGTAGAGTTTGAAGTTGGTCAAGGCCAGAAAGGGCCGTGTGCTAATAAGGTTATACCTCTCTAACTCATGCAATTAAGTGAACTATAGAAACCAAGAGGTCAGCCGGGTAGGGCACACGCTGTGCACCAAATACTCCGATAATGAATGTCCCGCCAAACCGTGATGGGTATGGTGGGGCTGGATATTGGAATGCTGCGCAATTATGTCAAAAAACAAAATACGGTGTAATGGCAGCTTTTGGGGGGCTCTGCAAAAGAAATTAGCGAGCCTGACTGATTCTTTGATTATTTTTTGTAGCTGATTGCCTTGCCACGATAAATGACCAGATAGTCAGATGTGACGACGCTGCGGTCTCGTCTGTCGATGATGGTGTGCTTTTGTCTGTTCTGTTCGCTGTTTTCAAAACTTGATTTTGCTGCTATTCCCCAAGTGTTGCTGGTAATAACTTTGTCGCCAACCATCACCTCTCTAATAATATCAATCATACCATTGGCACCAATGCTGGCAGCCTGCCGGCGCAGTTCTTCGGTGAGTTCGGCTTCCATGGCGGCGACATTTGAATAACCACTAATGGTGGCGCTGGCACTGAGCAGAGCGATCGCCTGATAGCTATGTTCTGGTGGCTGTAGAAAAATACTGACTTCTTCTGGTGTAATGCTGCCCAGGCTGGTGTTTGAGGGATTAAGCGCTACGTGCGAACCTGAAACCTGGCTGGTAATGCTGCAGCCGTAGAGGCTGAGCAGCAGGATAGCGATAATGGTGTGTTTCATGGCGGCTATGTTCCTGTGTTTCTCAAAAATGATCATTATATTTAGGCAGATGAATTCAGTTCTGTGAATGGAATTTGGCTGACTTATAATGATATTAACCCACAAGCAAAGGTGTTGATATGGCTATTGTTACCCGTGTCGTGCTCGATGTTTTGAAACCCCATCAGCCCAATGCGCTGGCGTTTGCCAGTCAGTTGGCGGATCTTGATGCCAGTATCAAGGTCAATCTTGTGGTGCAGGAGGTTGATGACAAGACTCAAACCATTGTGCTTAGCATCACCGGTGAGCGGCTTGATTTTGAGCTGATTACCCAGCACATCAAGTCCATGGGTGGATCGGTGCACAGCATAGACGAGGTGGATGTGCAGGGCGAGGCTATTCGTGGCTCATCTGACTAACGGGGTTTGAATAGATGTTTTCCCGGCTGCGTTATCTGATTGAACTGAGCCAGTCTCACCGCATTGCCCGGCGTTATTTTGTTACCAATGGTTTTGATGGTGTGCTGGCTATGCTTGGTTTGTTGATGGGCTTTCGTGTCAGTGGCTCTGTCTCTATTGATGTCATTATCAGCGCCTGCGTGGGTGCGGTGGTGGCTCTGTTTGTGAGTGGGCTTTCCAGTGCTTACATCAGTGAGGCGGCAGAGAAACAACACGAGCTGCAAGCGCTGGAGAAATCCATGCTCACTGCCATGGATGACAGCGTTCATGCTGAGGCGGCGCAATGGATGCCGTGGCTGATTGCTCTGGTAAACGGTTTTTCACCACTGCTGTTGGCGCTGTTGATACTCGTACCGTTGTTTATGTTTCAGCTGCAACTCTGGCCTGATGCTTTGAACATCGTTTCGCCGCTGGATCTGGCAATCATTGTCGCCTTGTCACTTGCCTTTATGCTGGGTGTCTTTCTTGGTCGATTGAATGGCCATTTTTGGCTTTGGACAGGTGTGCGTGCCTTATTGGTTGCGGTGATGACGGCGCTGATTATTTTACTTCTGAATCAGTTTTTGGCTCAGCCATGACGGTGTGGTTTGAATTTTTCTGATTGGTAAATCAGCAAAGATAAATGTTTAATGGGATACTCAGTAATCACCTTTCTTTAATGTGGGTACTAATTGCGGAGAGCTTACGATGCGCCTGGTGATTTTGTTTATGTTGTTTTTGCCAATGTCCGTGAGCCAGGCTGCCAGGGTCACGGTTCAAAGTATTGCTGATGTGGCTGTTTACCCACAGTTTTCAGCTGCTGCTGAGGTGCTGGCCCTGAACGACAGCGAGGTGAGTGCCGAGGTGTCGGGGGTGGTTATTAGGGTGGCGGCTCAGGTGGGAGATCGGCTGGCAAAGGGTGATCTGCTGGTGGAGCTTGATGCCTTTGTTTATGAACAGGCGATCATCCAGACCCGGGCGGCCATCAGCATGGTTGAGGCACGTATTGAACTGGCTGAATATCAGTTGAAGCAGGCCAGAAAATTGAATTTGCAACGCAATGTCTCTGAGGCGTTGCTGGTGCAGAGACAGACGGAACTGGCCAGCCTGAAGGCGGAGTTGAGGTCACAGCAATCGGCCCTGGCCCTGGCCGAATTTAATCTTGGCAAAACGAAAATTGTTGCGCCGTTTTCCGGTGTGGTGGTTAAGCGCCTGGCTCAGTTAGGCAGTCAGATTAATCCGGGGATGGCGGTGGTGCGTCTGGTGGCACCGGGCAGTGCCGAGGTGTCGGCCCGGATTCATGCGCTGGACGCCGAGGCGATTGTGGCTACCAAGGCCTTGAACCTGGAAGTGGATGGGCGGAGATTGCCACTGACGCTGCGGGCTATCAGCCCGGTTGTGGATGTTGTGCAACGCACCCAGGAGGTTCGGTTGCGCTTTGCCACCACGGTTGCAGCGGTGGGCAGTAGTGGCCGATTGGTTTGGCAGCATCCCTATGCCCATTTGCCTGCCGATCTACTCGTGCGCAGGGGGGGTGCGTTGGGCGTGTTTGTGGCCGAACAGGGTCAGGCCCGTTTTGTGGCACTGCCTTCTGCCCAGGAGGGACGCAGTGTGCGGGCGAATAGTCTGCCTGCGGATACGCAGTTGATTGTTGAGGGCCGGTTTGCTCTACAGCCTGATGATGTAATCGAACTTGAGTAAGCATTCACCACACTTTATCTCGCCCAATTAAGGATTCCAGGATTATGCTGCAACGTTTCCTGACCAATCATGTCTTGGCCAACCTTACTTTTGCCATCGTTTTGGTGATGGGCATCATCTCCTATCTGCAAATGCCACGGGAACAGGATCCCGAGATCAATTTTAACTGGATCAGTGTCAGCACGGTTATGTCTGGCGCATCGGCGGAGGATATGGAAAAACTGGTGACCGATCCGCTGGAGGAGGCTGTTGCCAAGGTTTCTGATGTGCGTTTTGTGCAGAGCAGCTCGCGTGAGAGTGTCTCGGATATCACTATTCGATTTGACGATATTGATGAGCGTACCTTTGACAAGCGTATCAGCGATCTGCGTCGTGAGATTCAAAACAAGGCCAATACAGAGCTGCCGGATGAAGCTGAAGATCCATATATTTTTGAAATCACCTCCAGCAACTCCTTTCCCACGGCGTTGATTCTTGTCAGTGGTCAGGCCGATGATGAGGTGTTGCGCAGTCACGCGGAAACGATCAAACAGGATATCGAGCGAATCAAAGGGGTGGACGGGGTGCGTGCAGCGGCGCTGCATGTGCCGGAACTGTTGGTTGAATTTCAGCCGGAAAAACTACAGGCCTACGGCGTTTCTGCTATGGCAGTGGCCGAGACCATACGTGGCAGCTTTCGTGACACCTCTGCCGGGGTGATGGCCCTGGAGGGGCAGGAGTGGCTGGTGCGGGTGCTGGGCACCCGCGCCGACCCGGATTACATTGCCGGTCTGCCGGTGTTGACCGCAGAGGGTGAGGTGCCTGTTGGCCAGCTGGCCAGGGTCAGTCGGGCGCGGGGAGATGCAGAGCAGTTGATCCGCTATAACGGCACCCCGGCGGTGATGTTTTCCATATCCAAAAAGAGTTATACCAACACGCTGGCACTGGTGGAACTACTGGGCAGCTATATTGATAACGTCAATCAGGCGGTCAAAAAACGCGGTGTCGAAGTGATGCTGCTGGATGATCAGACTATCCCCACACGCAAGGCGCTGGATGTTATGCAAACCAACGCGCTGGTGGGGTTGGTGCTAGTGACGCTGGTGACTTGGGTGTT
Organism: Gammaproteobacteria bacterium; assembly: GCA_024277755.1. Lineage (GTDB taxonomy): Bacteria > Pseudomonadota > Gammaproteobacteria > Tenderiales > Tenderiaceae > Tenderia. The sequence goes on from JAJRUN010000149.1 coordinate 19,656, forward strand.
TCTCGGTTCGCGCATCGCTTTTTTCATTGGCATTGGTATTCCTTTTACCCTGGCAGGCACCTTCTGGGCGCTTGATCTGAGCGGCTCCACCGTTAATGTCTCGGTGCTGCTGGGGTTGGTGCTGGTGCTGGGGATGTTGGTGGACGATGCCGTGGTGGTGGTGGAGTCAATCTACTATCGTATCCAGCGGGGCATGAGCGCACTGGCCGCAGCCCAGGAGGCGCTGGCGGAGGTATTTGCCCCTGTGACCACGGCCATCATCACCACCATGGCAGCCTTTTTGCCGTTGATGTTGCTGCCCGGTATCCTTGGTGATTTCATGTTTGTGATCCCGTTTGTGGTGACCATTGCCCTGGCCATCTCGCTGCTGGAGGCCTATTGGATGTTGCCGGTACACATCGCCGCCGCCAAGGTGAATTTTAAACAATCCTCCAGGACTCACCAGTACCGGGTCAGGTTTACCCGCTGGGTGCGGATTAAATATAGTTTTCTGTTGATCAAGGTGCTGCGTCGTCCAAAACGTTCACTGGTGGGGGTCATGCTGATCCTGTCTGCCGCCACCGGGGTATTTTTCAGTGATATGGTCAAGGTGCAGTTTTTTGCCTTCGACCCGATTCGGCTCTATTACGTCAATGTAACCATGCCACCGGGCACTCCCCTGGAGCAGACCATGGCGAAGGTGATTGAGATTGAAGCCAAGGTAAAAAAACACCTGCAACCCGGTGAGGCGAGGGGGGTTGCCTCTGCTGCCGGGCAGATGTTTACTGAAACAGAGCCGTTTTTTGGCGATCGTTATGGGCAGATCACCGTCAGCCTGCTCCCCCTTGACGAAGGAGTGCGGGAAGTCAGCAAGATAGTCGAATCGATGCGGGCAGACGTGATGGATACAGTGGGGGCGGACAGCATTGTTTTCTTGCAGCTCTCTGGTGGCCCGCCCACTGAAAAACCCATCAAGGTCAAGGTGCGGGGCGACGAGTTTGAACTGTTGCGTGAGGTGGCCGATAAACTGTGGACGTTTCTGGCCACTATTCCCGCCGTGCACGATATCTCCGACGACGACAGCCCCGGCAAACAGGAGTTACGTCTTAGCCTGAATCAGGATGCCATTCAGCGGGCAGGCCTTGTCCCTGCAGAGGTAAGCCGTCATATCCGCCTGCTGTTTGATGGTGAGGTGGTGGCCTCCATGCAGCACCTGGGTGAAAAGCTCGAAGTGCGTTTGCAGGCGGCCAACAAACATTATCAGGATATCAATCAACTGCTGCAGACGCCGTTGGTCCTGCCTCAGGGCGGGCAGATACCGTTGGGCCAGCTGGTGACGGTGGAAAGCGGGCGTGGCAAGGCTAATATCCGTCACTACAATTTCCGTCGAACAATTACCCTGCAGGCCGATCTGGATAAAAAACAGCTGGATACAGTGGCGGCGAACCAGCTGCTGCAAGATGAGTGGCAGCGCATCCGCAAGGCTTATCCCGGGGTGAATCTGGACTTTACCGGTGAGCTGGAAGATATTCAGGAGAGCATTGACGCACTCTCTACGCTGATGTTGTTCGGGCTGGGCTTGATCTACCTGATTCTTGGCACCCAGTTCCGCAGTTACTTCCAGCCGTTTATGATACTGGCCACCGTGCCCATGGCCTTTGCCGGTGTGACCTTTGGTTTGCTGGTGACCCAGAATCCGTTAAGTCTTTACACTCTCTATGGGGTAGTAGCCCTGACAGGCATTGCCGTCAACTCTGCCATTGTCATGATTGACGCTGCCAATAACCGTTTGCGCAGTGGTATGAGCGTCCTGCATGCCTCGGTGTATGCCGCGCGTCGCCGGGTGGTCCCCGTGATTATCACCTCACTCACCACCATCGCCGGCCTGTTCTCGCTGGCAACGGGACTAGGGGGCAGCTCTCTGTTATGGGGGCCAGTTGCGTCAGCCATCGTCTGGGGGCTGGGCTTCTCAACAGTGCTGACGCTGTTTGTTATCCCGCTGTTGTATCAGGCATTTATGAGGCGTAGTCATTTGAATGTCAATCGCCATTAGGATGTGTTGATAAAGACAGGGTGATTTAGGGGCTTTTAGAGTATAATCGCGCCAGTTTTATTCCTTCTTCTAAGCTGTATCCTTACTTTAGTTTGTATGTGATTGGGCTTCGACATTTTAAGAGTATTTGTTAATGAGTTTTTCTTCCCTCGGTTTGTCCGAACTTCTTTTACGTGCAGTGAGCGAAAAGGGCTACGACACCCCTTCACCGATTCAGAAACAGGCTATTCCAGCCGTATTGTCGGGCCAGGATGTGATGGCGGCGGCGCAGACCGGCACCGGTAAGACCGCTGGTTTTACCTTGCCGTTGTTGCAGCGCTTGACTGATGGCCCCAAGGTTAAACCGAATCAGGCGCGTGCCCTGGTGTTAACGCCAACCCGTGAACTGGCGGCACAGGTAGGGGAGAGTGTTGCCACCTATGGTAAGCACCTGCCCCTGCGGTCGGACATCGTTTATGGCGGTGTCAAAATCAATCCGCAAATGCAGCGTCTGCGCCGTGGTGTGGATGTGCTGATTGCCACGCCTGGACGTTTGATGGATCTTCACAACCAGAACGCGATCAAATTTGATCAGCTGGAGATTCTGGTCTTGGATGAGGCTGACCGAATGTTGGACATGGGTTTTATCCGCGATATTCGTAAAATTATTGCCTTGTTGCCAAAGAATCGTCAGACCCTGTTGTTCTCTGCAACCTTCTCGAATGAGATTCGCAGTTTGAGCAGGGGGATGTTGAATAGCCCGGTTGAGGTGGAGGTTAGCCCCCGCAATACCACGGCTGAGAAGGTGAAACAGTCAATTTATGAAGTCGACAAGAGCCAGAAAACGGCACTGTTGACGCACTTGATTAAAGACAATAGCTGGGATCAGGTGCTGGTGTTTTCACGCACCAAGCATGGTGCCAATAAACTGGTGAAAAAGCTTGACGCTGCTGGCATCGAGGCGGCGGCGATTCACGGCAACAAGAGTCAGGGCGCACGTATGCGTGCCTTGGCTGATTTTAAGGCAAACAAGATCAGGGTGCTGGTGGCAACGGATATTGCCGCACGGGGTATCGATATCGCCGAGCTGCCGCATGTCATCAACTTTGATCTGCCCAATGTGGCGGAAGATTATGTGCATCGTATTGGCCGTA
>JAJRUN010000150.1 GCA_024277755.1 Gammaproteobacteria bacterium
CAGCGTGATGATTGTGCTGGATGCGGTTGATGTGGCGATGACGGAAGCCGCTATTGGTGCCGGCATATCAACGGTATTGATGCTGAGTGCTTTGTATCTGACAAAAACCCATGAATCTGATCCTATACACAGCCAGATACCGGCGCTGCTGATTGCCGTTATCACAGCAGGCATTTTGGTCTTTGGCACCCTTGATCTGCCGCCATTTGGCGAAGCAACCAACCCCATTCACCTCAATGTTGCCAATTACTATCTGGAAAAATCAATAGAGCAGACCACGGTGCCCAATGTGGTTACCTCTGTGCTGGCCAGTTACAGAGGCTTTGATACGCTCGGCGAAACAGCGGTTGTTTTCACCGCCGGCATTGGTGTTCTGGTATTGCTGCGCGGACGGCGCAAATCAAAGGTTAAAAAAGATCAGGAGCGCCGCAATGAAGCTTGATCTCATCTTGCGCGTGACAACCAAACTGTTGCTGCCTTTCATTTTGATGTTTGCGCTTTACGTGCAGTTTCATGGTGATTTTGGTCCCGGTGGCGGTTTTCAGGCCGGTGCCATGGCTGCGGCAATGGTCTTTTTGTATTCCATCACATATGGCTTGCCCTCAGCTCAAAAGGCTGTGCCTCCGGCCATTGCTCAGGCAATGATACCAATAGGTGTTCTTATTTTCGCGGGCGTTGGCGTTTATGCCATGTTCAACGGCGGGCAGTTCCTCAATTATTCCGTTATCGCAGAAGATGCACCTCACGCGCAGGCTCTTGGCATTCTGCTGGTTGAGAGTGGCGTGCTCATTACCGTTGCCGGTACTTTTGTCAGCATCTTTTATGCATTCGCCGGACGGGGTCGCTGATGGAATTTTCCAAAGAAATTATTGCTAATTACAATAACTGGGTCACCATATTCCTGATGGTTTCCGGGCTGTATATTGTGGTGGCGCGCGGCAATATGGTCAAGAAACTTGTCGGGCTTTCGCTGTTTCAGACTTCCGTTTACCTGCTGTATCTGTCCCCAGGGAAAATCCTTGGCGGCACACCGCCAATTATCGCAGAAGGCTTCACCGTTTACTCCAACCCCCTGCCCCATGTGTTAATGCTCACCGCCATTGTCGTCGGCGTTGCCACCTTGTCTTTAGGCCTGGCATTGACGGTTCGCATCAATGAAGAATTCGGAACAATCGAGGAAGATGAGATTTTCGCCAAAGGTGATGATCAATGAATGCAGGTATTATCTCCAATCTACCTGCTTTACAGGTAGTTATCCCCCTGCTTGGGGCTCTTGTATGTGCCCTGCTCAGACGTGGGTCTGCTGCCTGGTTCCTCACTATGATCATTTGTCTGATCATGCCGGTTATATCCATTACTCTCCTTCTCACTGTTCTGGATAGTGGACCCATCTCATACTCCATGGGCGGGTGGGCACCACCGTTTGGCATCGAATATAAGGTTGACGTATTCAACGCCTTCATTCTGGTGCTGGTGTCGAGCATTGGTGCAGTGGTGTTGCCATACGCACGCCTCAGTGTGGCCTCCGAAGTCAAAGCAGAAGATCGCCCATGGTTTTATGCCATGTTCTTGCTGTGCCTGACCGGGTTACTGGGCATTACAATCACAGGCGATGCGTTTAACGCCTTTGTTTTCCTTGAGATTTCATCTTTATCAACCTACGTCCTCATCGCCATGGGGCGTGATCGCCGTGCCCTGCTGGCTGCCTACCAGTATCTTATTCTGGGCTCAATCGGGGCGACTTTCTATATTATCGGTGTTGGCATTATCTACACGCTTACCGGCACCCTGAACTTTGCTGATCTTGCCGCGCGCATTCCTGAAATTGAACAGACACGCTCAATACTGGCAGCCGCAGCCTTCATTATCGTCGGCATCAGTTTGAAGTTCGCCCTGTTCCCATTGCACGTCTGGCTGCCTAATGCCTACGCTTATGCACCATCCACGGTCAGCGCATTCCTGGCCTCAACTGCCACCAAGGTGGCGCTTTATCTTCTCATCAGGTTTTTGTTCTCCATTTTCGGCATTGAAGTTGTCACCGACAAACTGGCGCTCACCGATATTCTGATTATCCTGTCCCTGGCTGCCATGCTGGGCGCGTCCACTGTGGCGATTTTCCAGCATGATGTTAAACGCCTGTTTGCATACTCATCAGTGGCACAAATCGGATACATTACTCTAGGTATCGCTCTGGCCAATCAGGCCGGCCTCACCGGGTCTCTTGTTCACATTTTCAACCATGCGGTGATGAAAGGGGCTTTGTTTCTGGCCATTGGCGCTGTGGTTTACCGTATTGGCTCTGCTGAAATTGATGATTTCTCCGGTCTGGGCAAAAAAATGCCCATCACTATGGGGTGTCTGCTCATCGGTGGTCTGGGGCTGATTGGTGTGCCGGGAACAGCCGGGTTTATCTCCAAATGGTATCTGGCAGTTGGTGCCATAGATGCGGGCTATCTCTGGCTGGTGTTCCTGCTGGTTCTCTCATCCCTGCTGGCATTGATTTATGTGGGCCGGATTGTCGAAGTTGTGTGGTTTCGAGACCCCGGACCCAATCTTGACGGCGTCAGAGAAGCCCCGCTTTCACTCCTGCTTCCCACGGTTTTGATGGCCGCTGCCACAATTTATTTTGGTATAGAAACATCCCAATCCGTCGGCATTGCCGCCCAGGCTGTTGAAACATTATTGGGGCTTGCGAAATGACACCAGACACTTTGATAGCCTATGCCCTGGTGCTGCCTCTGGTTGGTGCTGCCCTGATATGGGTGTTCGGCAAGATCCCTGATGTGCGCGAATTCGTCACCCTGGCCACCGGCGGCGGTCTGCTCTATATCGTTATATCCCTGCTCAGCCTTGTCATGGCCGGTGAGCAACCTGAACTCAAGGTTCTTGATGTGGTACCGGGCCTGGCTTTATCTTTCAAAGTTGAGCCTTTGGGCATGTTGTTTGCCCTTATCGCTTCAGGCCTGTGGATTGTGAATTCAATCTACTCAATCGGTTATATGCGCGGTAATAACGAACCACGCCAGACACCTTTTTATATGAGTTTTGCTGTTGCCATCTCCAGCACCATCGGGGTGGCTTTTTCGGAAAACCTGTTCACCCTGTTCCTGTGCTATGAAGTCCTGACCCTGTCGACCTATCCTCTGGTCACACACAAAGCCAGTGTTGATGCCATGAAGGCCGGGCGGCTTTACCTCATTTTGTTGATGGCGACATCCATGGTGTTGTTTTTGCCAGCGATCATCTGGACATACACGATTGCCGGAACCTTGAGCTTTACACCGGGCGGCATTCTGGCCGGCAAGGCTGATGGGCTGACCGTCGGCATTTTGATGGGGCTTTATGTTTTCGGCATCGGCAAGGCTGCCACCATGCCCGTACATTTCTGGTTGCCTGCGGCCATGGTCGCGCCGACACCGGTGAGTGCGTTTCTACATGCTGTTGCCGTGGTTAAGGCCGGTGTGTTTTCGGTTCTTAAAATCACCATCTATATCTTCGGCATTGATCTGCTCAGTTCAACCGGGGCCAGTGACTGG
>JAJRUN010000151.1 GCA_024277755.1 Gammaproteobacteria bacterium
AACCATATTGTGGTTCCCATAGCTTTGCGCTCGCCCAAGCTGTTTGGCCTGAAAGAAGGTCAGGGCATGACCCGCCTACTGCTGACCAGCCGACGGGCCAGCATTGCCATTACATTATTTTTAGGCTTCATCTATTTCTGGCTGACTTCAGGCTCGGGCGCCCTGGCCCCGATCGGTCTTATTTCCTTTGCCGGGGTGGCCCAGTTTATGCCTGCATTGCTGGCCGCACTCTACTGGCGCGATGCAACAGCAAATGGTGCGCTTGCCGGCCTGCTTACCGGCTTTGCCATCTGGGCCTATTCCAGCTTTTTGCCCAGCTTTGCCTCTTCAAACGAATTTATTGCCCTTTTATTATTGAACGGCCCCTGGGGAATAGAATTCTTCAGGCCCCAGGCTCTGTTTGGACTAAGCTCCCTTGATCCATTGGTTCAATCTGTTTTCTGGAGCCTGCTGGGCAATACTCTGGCTTTGGTTATTGTCTCCATATTCAGCGAAAACAATGCCATTGGCCGCCTGCAGGCCACTTTATTCGTCGATGTATTCAAACAAAATCACAACGGGCAAAGTGGATTTTCCCGCTCTTCAGCCCCGTTGAATGATCTACTTGCCATGACCAGAAGAGTATTGGGCACCGAGCGCGCCGAAACCCTGTTTGATCGCTTTGCACCCACCGGACAAAGCCGCCAGAACATTGAACCAACCCCGCAATTTATTGCGAAGCTGGAAAAAGAACTGGCTGGCTCAATTGGCGCTGCTTCGGCTCATGTTTTGCTCGGTCAGGTGGTTTCAGGCGAAACCGTGACCATGGAAGAGGTCATGCAAATGGCTGATGAAACCCAGCAAATTCTTGAATATTCACAAATGCTGGAAGAAACCACAAAAGAGCTTCGCTCAACCACCGACCAGCTGCAAAGCGCCAATGTTCAACTGCGCCAGCTTGATCAGCAAAAGGATGAATTTTTATCCCATGTAAGCCATGAGGTACGAACCCCCATGACGGCAATCCGCTCCTTTGCCGAAATTTTATTGACCAACAAGGATCTGGATAAGAATGAGCGCGATCAATTTGCCAGCACTATCCATGATGAAAGCATGCGCCTGACAGGCCTGCTTGAAGAAATTCTTGATTTGAATGCCCTTGAGCGTGGGGAAAAACTCTGGGCCAATGAGCCGGTCGACCCTACTCGCGCCTTAAGCCGGGCCATTGAGGTTTGTACACCGGTGACAAACCAGCACAAAGTTGAGGTGAAAATCAGCACTCAGGTTAATGATGTGCAGGTGGTGGCAAATTTTGATCGCATCTGTCAGGTTTTTATCAATCTTATTTCCAATGCCGCGAAATACAATGATGCAAAAGCCCCGTTTATAAAAATTTCAAGCCGGGTGGAAGGTGATCAATTGCTGATCGATTTTTCTGACAATGGCCCGGGAATTTCCTTCACCGATTCACAAACAATATTTGACAAATTCTGGCGCGGAACACGAAATCCCGACACTTCCCAATCAGGCTCCGGCCTTGGCCTTGCCATATCAAGAGAAATTCTGGGGAAGATGGATGGTTCACTTAATTTGTTAGATACTCAGAGCGACGCCGCTAACAGGAACAGCAAACCAGGGGGGGAATCAGGTGCCTGCTTTCAAGTTTCTCTGCCTTTGCATACGGAACCAAAATAAACTCCTGGCAAAATTCACCAAGTCCTAAACCTCAAGACCTAAACTCCAGAACCTTGCGCCCGAAGCTTGTGCGCCATCGAAGGCTTTGACTGTCAACGCACTCCAAGGTCAGGACCTGGATGACAAAGCCTCAACTACATTTAACCATGCAGATCGGGCAACACCAAGATCATTACCGACTTCAATCATCGTAACTCCCATTTGCGCCGCCCGGTCTATCGCATCCTGGGAGGTGCCGGGATTATACATTACATGCTTACCGGCAGCTTTTGCCGCAGCAATAGTTTTTTGAAGCGCCACTGTAACACGCTCGTCGCTCTTTAGAGGCTTGCCATGGCCGAACGCCATGGAATAATCAGCCGGACCAAACAGCGCAAAATCAATGCCCGGTACAGCCATTATATCTGCGACCTGATCAATGGTTTCAGGGTTCTCAACCATTACACCAACCAGTAACTCCTGATTGCTCCAGGCAACCCAATCACCGCCCGCCCTGGCTCCCCATCCTGCTGACCAGCAATTGCCGCTATATCCTCGTTTGCCGACCGGCGGAAACTTCGTATTTGCAACCAGTTTCTCGGCTGCTTCAACCGTCTCAATTTCGGTAACTATGATGCCACCGGCACCAATTTCAAAAGCCTTTGCAGGCAGATTTGCATCACTCCCATCCAATCGGATAATCGGCACAATTCCACTCAGATACGCCGCCCGTATTAGATTTTCGATTTCCGTATCACGACGCCAGGCATGCTCAGTGTCAATGCGCATAAAATCCAGGCCACAATAGCCGGCAACTTCCATCATATTCGGGCTCCACGAATAAATTGCGCTCCCCGTGGTAATCTGCCCACTGTCCAGTTTTTGTTTCAGCCGGTTTTTTTCATGTGCCATACCATACCTCATGACGGATTATCTCTTTGATACTAACCACCCAACAAAATAAGTAAATTGAATATGTCTAATGGTTACGATTAGTAATTCTAATTATACTACTGTGAAACAGCAAAGAAATTTCAAAGCACTTCGCGATTGAGAACACTATCCTGATCAATGGAATTGTCTTTGAGATAACCAAGCACATGACCTGCTGCGATATTGCCCATTCGCACCATTGATTCAGCTGTTAAGCCTGCGATATGAGCGGTTGCGATAACGCTTGGAAGCGCCCACAAAGGATTATTCGAAGATGGGGGCTCCTGAGCAAAACTGTCCAAACCGGCCCCTGCAATCTGGCCGTCGGCAAGGGCTCTGCTAAGCGCCAACTCGTCAATAATGCCACCACGGGCAGTGTTGATAATGTAAGATGTGCGCTTCATACAACTCAGCTCTTCTGAGCCAATCAGGTTTTTAGTTTCGGGCGTTAACGGGCAATGGATACTCAACACATCAATATCAGCCAATAAAGCTTTTATGGTTGGCGCGCGAGTGA
>JAJRUN010000152.1 GCA_024277755.1 Gammaproteobacteria bacterium
TGGCGCCAGCTCTGCCTTGCTCAGCTCCTTGCTCATGCCACACTGATAACCACTGTCGTAGCCATGATCACCGTCACCAGCGTAGATAGAAAAGTCCTTGGCCTTGTGCTCGGCATTTTCATGAAAATGGATGTTACACAGATTCATCTCGGTGGACGGGGGTGCCAGAGCAAACATGCGCTTATTTTCACCACCCAGGCTGTCAATATCACGCGGTGTTTGCGGGCCATAACCGGGGCAGGCGTCCCCGGAAATCATCGAATAGTTACCGCCATGATTCGAAACACCACCAGCCTTATGTCCAGACTTGGCGGGTACATGTGAACCTGCCGCTCCATGGTGTTCTGCTGCTTCCCCGTGATGCTCTACTGCCTTACCGTGTTCCATTTTGGCGCCATGATGGCCACCATTATTATCTGGATCAGAACATGACACAGCCAGCAGGCCAATGCCACCCAATACCAGAATTGTATATAAAGACCCTTGTTTTAAATCCATTGTTTCCCTCTCTTCCCCTGTTGTGAATCACTCAGCCAATAGCCCGGCGAGATGATCCTACACTAATCAAAAATTTTCAAATCAGTCCACATTTCATCAACACGCTGTTTAACCGCCTCATCCATCACGATTGGCTCACCCCACTCGCGCGTAGTCTCGCCCGGCCATTTGTTCGTCGCATCAAACCCTGCCTTTGACCCCAGACCCGAAACGGGTGAGGCAAAATCCAGATAGTCAATCGGTGTATTTTCTATCATCACCGTATCACGGGCTGGGTCCATGCGCGTGGTCATGGCCCAGATCACATCCTTCCAGTCACGGACATTGATGTCATCATCCACGACAATAACAAATTTGGTGTACATAAACTGCCGCAGAAACGACCATACCCCCAGCATCACCCGCTTGGCATGTCCGGCATACTGTTTTTTAATGCTGACACAAGCCATGCGATAGGAACAGCCCTCCGGCGGCAGATAAAAATCAACAATCTCCGGAAACTGCTTTTGCAGGATCGGCACAAACACCTCGTTCAACGCCACCCCCAGCACCGCCGGTTCATCCGGTGGTCGACCGGTATAGGTACTGTGATAGATGGGATTATCGCGATGAGTGATGCGCTCGATGGTAAACACCGGAAACCGATCCACCTCATTGTAATAACCGGTGTGATCACCGAACGGGCCTTCGTCGGCCATCTCGCCCGGCTCCAGGTAACCTTCCAGCACAAACTCCGCCGAAGCAGGCACCTGCAAATCATTGCTAATGCACTTCACCAGCTCGGTCTTGCTGCCACGTAACAAACCGGCAAAGGCATACTCAGATAAAGAATCGGGCACCGGTGTTACTGCCGCCAGAATTGTGGCCGGATCAGCACCCAGCGCCACTGAGACCGGAAAACGTTCACCCGGATGTTGCTGCTGCCAGTCACGAAAATCCAGCGCCCCGCCACGATGGGCCAGCCAACGCATAATCACCTTGTTTCGGCCTATCACCTGCTGGCGATAAATCCCCATGTTCTGCCGTTCTTTAAGTGGCCCCTTGGTCACCACCAGCGCCCAGGTAATCAGCGGTGCGGCATCCCCCGGCCAGCAGGTCTGGATTGGCAGCTTGCCCAAATCAACATCATCGACCTCGATGACATTGGCCTGACACGGCGCTTTTTTGACCAGCTTGGGCGCCATGTTCAGCACCTGTTTATAGATCGGCAGCTTGTCCAGGGCATCGCGAACCCCCTTGGGCGGCTCCGGCTCTTTCAAGGTCGCCAGCAACTTGCCAATCTCACGCAAGGCCGCCACCGAATCCGCCCCCATCCCCATCGCTACCCGATGTGGCGTACCAAACAGATTGCCTAGCACAGGAATGGCCGAACCCGCTGGGTTTTCAAACAACAGCGCTGGACCTTCAGCGCGCAGCGTGCGATCACAAACCTCGGTCATTTCCAGATAAGGATCAATCGGCTGATGAATGCGCTTCAATTCACCCTGTTGTTCCAGCTGGGCAATAAAGTCACGTAAATCTTTGTATTTCATCTGTTCAAATTACAGTTTTGATAGACGATCGAGAATAGCAAACTCCAGACTGGAGCGCTTTCATTATTGAGATAAGCTTTCCACCCTACCCTCTTGAACCAAAAACAACATTATAATGTCGAAGTTAATTATCGGCTGCTATGCTTGGCAGGCTAAGGCATAATAATCGTTGCCCGAAGCAGTGCCTCAATTCAAGAATCAACGCGAGCGGGCAGATACTGGTTCAATGAGATTCAACATGCAACGTATTTCCAGCAAACACTCATTTGTTTACAGCATTACCGCCATGCTACTGTGGTTGCCTGCCACTCAGGTTGTGGCTCTCGACGACCCCAGCAACCCCACCGCGCCAATCATCGACTCCATCGCCCCGGAATTTTTAAGCGGCATAAGCGAGCCTGAGCCAGAGCCAGCAATTCAGCCAGTCGTCACCCCTGATCTGGCCGCAATCGCCACCACAATTGAGATAAGCGATAGAGTCGAAAACGCTGCCAACGCCCCAACCATCATCACCTTCAAACCCGCCGGAAAAATAGGCCCGCTAGCCCCAGGCATGCACACCATCACCTGGACTGCCACTGACTTGGGACTGAATCAAAGCTCTGTAGATCAGGTCATCAGGATTCTACCCAGTGTTAATTTATCGCTTGACCAAATCGTCGGCGAAGGAGGCATTGCCACCGTCACCGCCTACCTCAGTGGCAAAGCACCCAGCTATCCCGTCGAGATACCCTACAGCGTTGTTGCCGGCACTGCTGACACCGCTGACCACAATGCTATCGACGGCAGCTTTGCCTTCTCTGAGAATCAGACATCAGCCAGCATCAGCATCGCCATCACGGATGATGGCCCTGGCGACGAAGGCGAAACATTTACCATCAACCTGGGCAGCCTGCCTGCCAGCCAGGTTTTTGCTGGCCACCGCATCTCGCACACCCTCACCATCACCGAAACCGCGCAAACACCGCACGCCCACCTGCTGGCGAAACAGAACAACAAAATCACCCGTATCATTACCAACGATGCCGGCAAGGTCACCATTTGTGCCATTTCTGATTGTGGTGAAGCTCATGACGCTAATGGCGATGCCATCAAATACGACTGGAGCGCCACCGACAACGCCCTAGTGCCAACCACCGGCACAACAAATAATATATTCGAATTTGAAACGCAGGGATTAAACCCCGGCTTCTACACTATCCGCCTGACTGTAAGCGATGCCAGCGGCAAGGCCAGCTCACACGACCTGCTGCTCAATCTGCCCGAAACAACGATTGAACTAACCGACGCTGATAGCGATGATGACAAAATCAACGACAACATCGAAGGCTATTTTGACGATGACAATGACGGCATCCCCAACTATCTTGACGCCATTGACAGCAACACATCACTGATGCAGGCCTACGAGCCTTATCTGTTTGAGCCGAATTTGAAGACAGAAGACAGCTATGCCATTGACAGTATAAAGCTCAACTGGAAACTGTCATCAAGCGCCAGCAATCTAACGGTGTATCCACTATTAATCGCAACCAACCCCGGCCTGCACATCAACATTGGCCCAACCGCCTTTGCCGCAAAAAAGACCTATGCCCGCCTGGAAACAATCAGCGCCGTCAACCTGCGCGGGGCATCACCACCTGACAACATGGTCAGTAGCGATGGCCAGGTGATCGATATCGAAATTACAGACCTGAGACAAACAGGTGATTCAGTATTGATCATCGTGCCACAAGCTGCACCAACGCCAAATTCCAAAGACAATATCCCGCCCAGGTTTATTCTCTTTAACAAAGATAAAACATGGCAGGATTTTGTTAGTGATGACAACAACGAGATTCTAACGGCAAAAAAAACCAATAATTATTGCCCGGATCTAGCCAACACTGCCAGCTATACAAACACACTGGCAAAAGGGGATGAATGCCTGCTGATTAAAATTGAGGATGGAGGCGACAATGACTACGACGGTGCGGCCAATGGCTCTATCCGCTTAATGGGGGCTATTTTCATTACCAGCGACAGCATTGCTGATAACGGTCAGGCCACCGGCGGCATTTTTACCGGCAATACAGACTCAATTCAAGCCGGCACCAACAAGCTTGACCTCGGCACCGGCAATGGTGGCGGCAGCCTGGGGCTTATCTCGCTGCTGGCGCTATTGCTAACGTCATTGCAACGTATAAAATTCAATAAACCCGCACACCGCCAAAACGCTGTCTGACACGCCGGTCAAGCCAGTAGTAGCCCGCCGCAAAGCCAACCAATAGCGCCAACACGGCGGCAGCAATACTCCAAAGCAAGTTCTGCCCTTCCTGCGGGAAAATCTTTTCTGTCTTGGCGACATCAACCTCTTCAACAGCATTTATCAGCAACGTTGCCGCCAGACGCTGTTCAAGATCAGCATTCTTCAGCTTTAATTCCGTCAGCTGCGAGTCCAGCGTTTCAGCCTGTTGTTCTACCTCCGTGGCCAACCCTTGTTTGGACTTTAGCTGCGCTTCAGCGGCTGCCGCTTTTTTACGTGCCTTTGTCATCTCAGCCTTCATCCAGTTGACATCCTTGCTAGCCTTTTTGGCTGTCTGTTCAAGTTTTTTTATTTTTATTTTCGCCTTTTCAAGTGCCGACTTAGTCTTTCCAAGCGCCGTATTCGCCTTGCTCAATTCATGATCGGCATTTTCCAGTTGAATCGCCGCCGGCAGATTTTTGGTCAAAAAAGAGGTGCGCACCCAGCCGGTCTTACCCGAGCCCGTTTTTATCTCTGCCACATTCGTGCTGCTCTGCAACACATCCACCAATGCACCACTCGGCAGCCTTTCCAGTGGTTTGCCATTCAACTTGGCACTTTTAAAAATCCCCACGGTAATGGAATCCGTCACGTAGGCCGTTTCGGCGTGGCAGTATGCCGCCGACATCAACAATGGCAGCAACAGCAGAACATGTATCTTTTTAGGCATTTATGCCGCCAAACCACTGTGACGCAACAAGGCGTCAATGCTTGGTTCACGACCACGAAACTCAATGAAGAGCTCCATTGGTTCACGCGAGCCACCCTGCTCCAACACAGCGTTTAGAAACTTCAAACCCGTTTCACGATCAAAGATACCGTTCTCTTCAAAGGCGGCAAAGGCATCAGCCGACAACACCTCAGCCCACTTGTAACTGTAATAACCGGCCGCATAACCCCCGGCAAAGATATGGCCAAAGCTATGCGGAAAACGATTAAAGGGTGATGGCTGCATCACGGCGACCTGCTGCCGTACACTGTCGAGAATCTCGTAGATGCGCCCACCCCTGGCAGGGTCGTATTCCTGATGCATACGAAAATCAAAAATAGAAAATTCCAATTGCCGCACCATTTGCATCGCCGACTGAAAATTCTTGGCGGCAATCATCTTGTCGAACAATTCATCGGGCAGTGGCTCGCCAGTTTGATAGTGGCCGGCAATATCCACCAACGCCTGCTTCTGCCAGCACCAGTTTTCCATGAACTGGCTGGGCAGCTCCACCGCATCCCAGGGCACGCCACCAATACCGGCAACACTGGGGTAGTCCACCTGGGTCAGCATGTGGTGCAGACCATGACCAAACTCATGAAACATGGTCAGCACTTCATCGTGAGTAAACAGGGCTGGATCATCACCAATCGGTGCTGAAAAATTACAGGTAAGATAAGCCACCGGCACTTGCACACCGTCAACCGTTTGCATGCGGGTCATGCAGTCATCCATCCAGGCACCACCACGTTTTTGCGGCCGGGCATACAGGTCTAAATAAAACTGGCCACGCACGCCATTGGCATCGTTAATCTCAAAAAAACGTACCGTTTCGTGCCAGACATCAATATCCTGCAACTCAGTAATGTTTAAACCATAAAGACGTTCAACCACGACAAACATGCCACTCAACACCTTGTCTTCAGGAAAATAAGGTTTCAGTTCCTCCTGGCTGATGGCGTATTTGTACTGTTGCAACTTTTCCGAATAGTAGGTGACATCCCACGCCTCAAGATTGTCCATGCCATGTTCCTGTTTGGCAAAGGTACGCAGCTCTTCCAGCTCCTGTTTTGCCAGTGGCAAAGAGCACTCGGCCAGATCATTTAAAAATGCCAGCACCTGATCCGTGCTTTGCGCCATCTTGGTGGCTAAAGATTTTTCTGCGTAATTATCAAAACCCAGCAGCTGAGCCGCTTCATGACGCAGAGCCAGAATCTGCTCCATCACCAAGGTGTTGTCATATTTTTTATCATGCGGACCATCGTCCGAGGCACGGGTGACAAAAGCGGTATAAACCTCGCGACGCAGCTCACGATCATCAGCGTAGGTCATCACCGGCAGGTAAGAAGGATATTCCAGATTAAAGACCCAGCCGTCCTGTTTTTCGCGTTCAGCAATCTGTTTGGCCATGCCCAGGGCTGACTCGGGCAAACCACTCAGGCGTGACTCGTCAGTAATCTGAACCTTCCAGGCATTGGTGGCATCAAGCACGTTTTCGCCAAACTTGCTGGTCAGGCCTGACTGCTCTTGCATGATCGCTTTGTAACGGGCCTGTTTGTCTTTTGGCAGATCAATGCCCGACAGACGAAAGTCACGCATGGCATTATCGATGATCTTTTTCTGCGCCGTATCCAGCGCCTCGTAATCGGCACTCTCAGCAATCTGTTTAAAGGCCTGGTACAGACCTTTATGCTGTCCCATCTCGGTGGCGTAATCGCTAAGTTTTGGCAGACAGGCATTGTAAGCCTCACGCAACTCATCTGAATTGACCACCGAATTCATGTGCGACACTGGCGACCAGACCCGGTCAAGACGCTCTTCCATCTCTTCCAGCGGCAGCACCAGATTATCCCAACAGTATTCTGTGGCTGCGGCCAACAGGTCTTCCACCACCTGACGGCTTTCAGCCAACAGCTGATCAAGCGCAGGTTCAACATGCTCGGGTTTGATTTTGGAAAATGCGGGCAGACCAGTCATTTCCAGCAAAGGGTTCGTCATAATATTGTCCTGTCATTCCTGAATAAATCTAACCTAATTTTAGGCCTTGTTCTGCTCACCGTGGGGCAGGTGTATCTCTTCCACAATACCAGCGTTGGGATCATTGAATGTATCCAGATTAAGCGCATTTTCTGAACGGGCAACAATAGTTGTCACCACGCCATCCCCTGTCACATTCACCGCGGTACGCATCATGTCGAGCAAACGATCCACCCCCATGATCAAGGCAATGCCTTCAATCGGCAGGCCAACCTGATTCAGCACCATTGCCAGCATAATCAAACCAACACCGGGCACACCTGCGGTGCCGATGGATGCCAATACCGCCATCAGAATCACAGTGAGATAGCCGCTTAAACCAAGGTCAATACCATACACATTGGCGATAAAAACGGTAGCCACACCCTGCATGATCGCCGTGCCATCCATATTGATGGTGGCACCAAAAGGCACAACAAACGAGGCGGTGGAGTTATCCACGCCAATACGTTTTTCGACGCTGGTTAATGTGACAGGGATGGTAGCGTTAGAGCTGGAGGTTGAGAAGGCGAACACCTGTGCGGCGCGCATCTTTTTAAGAAACATTAAAGGACTGACGCGCCCCAGGGTTTTCAGTAACAGCATCAGCGTGATGCCCAGATGCAATGCCAGCACAATGGCCACCGCACCAAAATAGCTGATCATTGGCATAATCAGCCCCAGCCCCTGCAAAGAAAAGGTCTTGGCCATCAAGGCAAACACGCCATAAGGAGCGATATGCATCACCACATTCACCACTTGCATCATCACCTCGTTGAGCCGCTCGGAAAGGTCGATAATGGGCTTGCCGCGCTCCCCCACCATCAACAGGCAAACACCAAACAGAATAGTGAAAAAGATGATTTGCAGCATATTGCCATCGGCGTAGGCAGCAATGGGGTTGGTGGGAACCAGATTGATAATGACCTCACTCAGCGGCGGTGCGCTGGGCGCAACAAAACTTGAGGTCGACTCTTCCGTCAGCTCAAAGCCCTCCCCTGGCCCCATCAATGTCGCTACTGAAATGGCCATCGTAATCGCCAGCGCCGTGGTAACCATGAAGAGCAGGAACGATTTAAGCCCCACCCGACCAAGCTTGCTGATATCCCCCAAACCACAAACGCCGCAGATCAAAGAAAACGTCACCAGCGGCACCACCAGCATCTTCAACAGACTGATAAACAGCGCCCCCATCACATGAAAAAGCCCCCCCACCAGATAGGTTTGCACAAATTCAACATCAGCCATTGTGGCGTTGATCAGACTGCCCACCAGCAGGCCGGCGACCATCCAGATCAAAATCTTGGTCGTCATGGTCATCTTGCTCGACATGTGAAACTCCGTTACATAAAAGGAAAGATTTTCTTGATGGCTATTCTACCCAGAAAATCAGTTGGGCGCGGCAAGGATGCACTAGAGATTTGTGTGCTTGAAGGGTAATATCGCGAACAGATTTACCGCTCCATCAGACCTGAAATT
Source organism: Gammaproteobacteria bacterium (assembly GCA_024277755.1). Taxonomy (GTDB): domain Bacteria; phylum Pseudomonadota; class Gammaproteobacteria; order Tenderiales; family Tenderiaceae; genus Tenderia. Next base: position 8,519 of record JAJRUN010000152.1, read on the forward strand.
GCAATAACCACGCAACCACGCTGCCAGCCACGAAAAAACCGGCCAGATAAAGATAGGCATGACGGCGAAAACGCCTGGTCAGCTGATGCTGGGGATGGATAGACAATATAAAGGGATGTTTATCATCCTCAGGCTTGGCAATGATATGAATCTCCGGCTGTTTGGCCCGCTCACGGAATTCGGCCTGAGCATGTAACCGGGCCGACTTGCGTACCAGCTGCCACTCATCTGTATCGATCTGACCATCTTTGTTGACATCAAACCGCTCCAGCAACTGGGCTTGATCTTTTTTCCATTCGCGGATCAGGTCGCGGCTGATGTCAGAGGTTTTATACAGCTGCGCCGGGGCGATGGTTTTGAACTGGCCAATCACATACAACGGCTGTCCCGGCAACACCAGCCACTCGGTGTAGCGATACCGGTCGCTGGAAAGCAGCGAACCGCCACCTTGCAACGGTGAGGTCTGCGGCCAGGAACTGTCGCCATACCAGACCACCTTTTCATCGGTACTGATCTCGGCACCATCCGGGTCAACAATGCACTTGCCCGTCTCATCCACCAGATGAAACAGGTTATCGCTCACCTCCTCCCGCTCTGTGACCCAGCGGGTCTGACTGCCATGCTTGGTGTGATAGGTCTCTTTGCGCTCTATTTTGTAGCGATACCACAGACAGGCATGATTGGTCAGCGGCGCAATGACTGGCTCACCGGCCATCAATTGACCCCTGCCCTCCAGCTCAAGATAGCCCTGGTGGGCCGAACGCACCCTGGCTGTGGGTGCATCTTCGATAATCCGTGCCCGACGCCAGTTACGCCAGGAAAAATAAAAGACCAGTGGCGTCAGCAGCGCAGCCACAGACAGCACTATCCAATACCCTGGCGGGTCCAGCCCCAGCGGTAGCGGCTGCACTAGCTAAACAGCGCCTTCACATCAACGTCTTTTTTCTCCACCTCACTGAACTCCAGCAGATCCCGCGCGGTAAATTTAAAAAAGTTGGCAATCAACACATCCGGGAACTGCTCAATGCGAACATTGTTATTATTAACGCTTTCGTTGTAATACTCACGCCGGTCGGCGATTTGATTTTCCAGCCCACTGATGCGGGTCTGCAAGTGTTGAAAGCTCTCGCTGGCCTTTAA
>JAJRUN010000153.1 GCA_024277755.1 Gammaproteobacteria bacterium
GCAGATTAAATTAATCTGTTTTTTTTAATTATTAGGGGGGATTTTTAGGTGTCAGAAAATAGGCAGTTTTTTGCAGAGGTAAAGGGGCGGGTTGATCTGGTTGATTTTATCGAGTCGCACTCTGGCACGACCCCGGAGAAACGAGGTAAGTATTTTTTTTTTAATCCGGCACCGTGTTGCTCTCATAACGATTGTTTTGTGGTGCAGGGGCCTGAGTTTGGTAACTATATTTGTAATTCGTGTGGTGATAAGGGGGATGTGTTTAATTTTGTGCAGACGATGCAGGGGCTGGAGCCTGGCCCTGCCTTGAAGTATGTGGCAGATCAGATTGGTTATCAGTTCCCCAGTCGTAATAATAACCAGCCGCAAAAGAAAAAGACCAAGGCGGAGTGGGTGGCTGCCAGGTGTTGGGATAACACTGATCAGGCTATTAAATATTTGGTTGATGAGAGAGGCATCACTAATGAGGTGGCTGAGGCGGCGGTTAAGGCTAAGTCGGTGGGGTTTAATTCGTGGACCAGCCCTAAGATTGCACCAAACAAGCCGTTGCATGGTGGCCCGGCTGTTGCGTTTGTCTGTAAGGATACTGACTCTAAGCAGATCATGGCTGTGGATCTGCGTTATCTGGATGTGGATTTGAATGGTGGGGTTAAGACTCAGTGCCAGGGTGAAAAGGATAAGGCCTTTTGGACACCTGATATCAATAAGCTGAGGCGGGCTCACACGATTTATCTGGTGGAGTCGTCGATTAATGCGTTGTCGATTGAGTGCTGCAATATGCCTGGTGTGGCGGCTGTTTCGATTCTTGGTACCGGTAATGCTGAAAACATCAATTTGCATCCATTCATGGGTAAGCAGGTGATTTTGTGCATGGATAACGATCAGCCGAATGATAAGGGCGATCGGCCTGGGGCTAAGGCTTCATGGGTATTACATGAGCGCTGCACGGCATTGAATATTTCGGCGTTGATGGTTGATTGGGATCACTGGGGTTTGTTGGACAACCCCTATAACGATGTGAACGATATTCTCAAGGACGTGGGGGCTAAGGACTTAAAACATAAGCTTAAGTATTTGGAGCAATGGGTGATCCCTGGCTTGCCTGGTGGCAGTGAGGATATGCAGGGGCGGCCCCGCTTAGGTAAGAGCCGGATGTTTTTGCCAGCGCATGATTTTGGTAAATATTGGATGTATCGGGCCAAGCCTGATTTTACTACTTATATATCGAAGATTAATCGAGACGATGAAGGCGACGAAACATTTGATTTTTCTGACTTGTGCGGTTTTCGCGTTGCCGGCATTTCTCGGGTGACGATTGCCGGTGCGACCAGCACTATGACAGGGGAGAAGGATTCACAGCCTAAACGTTTGTTTTCTGCATCGGTGCAGACACCACGGCATAAGGCTGAGCTGGTGCGTAAGGTGTTTGATGATGAGTCGCTGCACAACATTGACCAATGGAAGAAGTTTGGCCCGGTGTTTGCACCGAGTCAGTTTAGCCGGATGCTGTCTATCCTGGAGCGGTCTGCGGATCTAGGTGCGCGTGAGGCGGTGAACTTTGTCGGTTTGTGTTGGAGTGGTGGCAAGCTGGTGATGAACGAGGGGCCTGATTGTTATTTTCAAAATCCTGATCAGCAGTGCCCTTATCATAATCTGACGTTCCCCTCTGGCTCCCCTGAGAGTGCGCGCCGCGTGGTTGACGCCTATCAAGCCACCTTTAGGGGTAACGCTGCTATGTTGCTGTTGCTGTGGAGTGTGGGGGCTCACATGAAGGTGTTGCTTGGCAAGTGGCCTCACTTTCAGTTGCAGGCGGAGAAGGGCACGGGTAAGTCGACGGTGATTAAACGGTTGGAGCGGTCTATCGCTATGACGATGTTTTCGGGCCAGTCGCTGCAGACTGAGTTTAGGTTGTTGACCTCGATCAGTTCCACCAGTCACCCGGTTGGCTGGGAGGAGATCTCGGCCAGGCGCCAGGATGTGATAGATAAGGCGGTGGCGATGCTGCAGGAGTCGTATCAGTACACGGTGACCAAACGCGGCTCTGATATGACCGAGTATATGTTGGCGGCGCCGGTGTTGTTGGCGGGTGAGGATGTGCCGGTGGCTGGGATTACGGGCAAGTTGGTGCGGGCGAGTTTGAAGTTGGACAACCAGGGCGATCTGATCCCTGAGGATTTGCCGCGGTTTCCGTTGCGTGAGTGGTTGCAGTTTTTGGCTAAGCATAGTCGCGCTGAGGTTAAGCAGATGAATAGTCGCAACCTTGAATATTGCCAGAGTAAGTGTAGGGCCACGGGGGAGGATGCAGGCGCTAAACGTATGGTGGAAAATTATGCGGCGATGCTGACGGCCTGGCAAATGCTGTGTGAGTTTGCCGGCATGCCTAACAACTATGGCGGCCTGGTGCATGATTTAATTATGGAAATGAATGATCATATTTCTGAGACCAGTGGCGACCGTGAGCCGTGGGTGCATATCATCGAGGTTGTTTTGAGTGAGATCTCGAGGAATAAATTTCACTCGCCGTATGAAATTACCAGGGATGAGGAGGGCGCATTGTACCTTGGCATTATGCCGCGGGATATTATGCACCACATCCGCACTGAGTCGGGCTTGCGGCCGGTGTGGGATGCCTTGAGTGTGAAGACGCCAAGGATTTTAAAACAGCAGCTGAAACAGGCGGGGGTGATTTTGAAAGACGATATCAGTTTTACCGCTGGCCAGCGCCGGCAGACGCATGCCATCGCGCTGAGTGCTGAGCGCCTGGCTGAGTTTGGTTTGCATGTGTTGGAGCCGACTAAGCCGCTGCAGGAGTCTGCATAGATGCGCTGTGAGGATGTTAAACGCCTGGCCTATGCTGGGGTGATCGGGATTGATGAGAACCTGGCTGTGTTTGGTGGTTACGATAACCAGCTGGATGGCGTTGGCGCTAATTATAAAGGTGCTGATCAACCGATAAGTGATGAGGAAAAGCGTCGGCTGGCTGATTATATGATTGGGCGATGGATGCGATATAAGGCTGAGGTTATGTCGAAAAGTGGTGGGGATTTTGGCGTGACGGAGAGCGAATATCGCTGTGGAGTGCTCAATTGCGGTAATGATAAGTGTGTGCACAAGTTGATTAGTGAGCGGTGCCCGCATTGCGGCAAGAAGATGGTCGAGGTTGTAACGACGGGGTTTAAGTTTTGCTCTAACCATGAATCAATTTGTGATTATGAGGTGAATTCACTATGAAATATCAGTTTGTTGGCGGGCCTTATGATGGTCGTAAGTATGAGCCTGACGGCCAGGCTGATTATTTTTTGCCTGTTGTTGAGGTTGATGGGCAGCTGTTTGCGATCGATGATCCTGCTGTTGAGGATCACTTCTCTATGGGGCCGGATCTGCAGGTGGGGTATCGACTGGTTGAGGGGCGGTATTTGTTTGAGGGGCTGCGAGAATAGCGGGCTTATTTGTTGCGGTGATGATGGTTTCTAATTGGTCTGGGTTGAGGCTGACGGTGTTGGTGAGTTGTTGATAGCCGATATAGACGGAGCTGGACATCGCTACTATTGATAGACAGATGGCTATGAATGCGTTTCTGTTGGCGTCTTTGGAGGCCTGGCGCGCTTCCTTGAGTTCCCGGTGTTCGATTAGGCGGTAATAGTATTCAGCGGTTAGCACTCTCTTTCCCGTCGTTATGTTGTAATTTGATTGAACAAAGCACTCATTAAACAGCTCAATAAAAAAAGCCTGCTTAATTGCATTCTCTCTACTTTGGTCAGCGCCTAGAAGCCCTTCATTTCTTGCCCACGCTAGTGCTGCTTCAATATCAGAGCCGTCTAGGCCAACCTGTTCGCCATATTCAAGCAGTTTGATGAATACTGAGTCTTTGCCTGTCATTCTGTGATCACATCCAGGATATCGCCATTTAGGCCAACCTTGGCAGTTACAGTATTAAGCACTATGGCCCCGTAGGTATTGGCGCCCCTGAATGAGGTTGTGAGGATTAACTGAGATCCTTTGTCGATGTATCTGGTCTCTATGTGCTCATAGCTGTCTGGGTCGTGCATGCCCCTTTTTATTTTCTTTTCGAGTTTGATGTGGGAACCGTCCCATTTGCTGAATTGCCGCTCGATTAACTCATTCCTTGTTGGCTGAACCTTGAGTTTGTTGTCGCCTGGGAAAAGAACAAACAACCCCACGATGGTTATAGCCAAGCTGATTAGCATCCCTTTTACCGTTGATTTATCCATGATCCCCCCATTGATATTGAAAAGGAGAATAGCAACATACTTACGGCTAACTCAACAAAAGCGCAGTTCATTGATTAAGGTATAACTGTAAAAGTTAAGGACTAGGGCAGCGTTTGGCTTTGTCTGATCTCTTATTTTATTGCCGTGGGGTCGCTTATGCGGCCCTTTTTTTGTTCAGCAGGTTAGCGAGTCGCTTACCTCTTTGTGCAGCCCCCCCCCCGGTCCCCCAACGAGTAGCCCCAGGCATTAAGAGTGCCAAAAATCACAAAAACCGTGATTTGTGGCCACACGGCTGAAAAAGTATGGGGGGGCAACTCGGCTAACTTGCGCAGGGCTGGCTTTTTTTGGTTAAGTTGTTGAGGTTTGAGCAGTTTTTTTGACGGTTTTGCTTTCTATTTGCGCGGTTTGCTTACTTTTCTGCGCGGTTTGCTTACTTTTCTGCGCCTTAAGTTATTGGTGGTTTTTCGTGCTCTTTATTCTCTCTCTCTCTTAATTAATTAAAAAGAAAGAAGAAGTAGGGCTAAAAAAATAAAAACAGCTTGTGTGAGGTAGTGAACGGGTTAAGTAATTAGTAATATTCTGTGCTGCGCGGTTTGAGATGAGGTGCGCGGGGTTTTGGCGCATTTCGCTCACACATAAAAACATGAATAATCAATGGTTTGCCGCTATAATTCGTGTGGTGCGCGGGTGCGCGGTTTGTTTTGCCCGGCCTTCCTTTGGAGGAGGAGTCTTTTTTGTCTGAGATTGAGCTGATTGATGCCTGGTTGGATTGGAAACTTTGCAGTCAGGGGCGGGCTGAAGGCACTGTTAATAAATATAGGTTGTATCTGTTGCGTCTGGTGGCTTTTCTGGCTGCCCGTAATGCCTCGTTGATGAGGGCTTCGTTTGATGATCTTCGTGTTTTTACTGGTGAACATGCTCATAAGGATTTGAAGCTGACGGCCAGAACTCGGCGGCCGTTGGTGGCTTGTGTGCGTGGGTTTTATGGTTGGCTTAATAATAATGGCCTTAGATCTGATTTTCCCGCGGCGCGGCTGGAGTATCCACGCTCTGGTCGTACTTTGCCGACGACGATGATGATTGCCGATGCTGAAAAGATTCTAATGCAGCCTGATCTCGATACATTTGCTGGGGTGCGTGATGCGGCGCTGTTGGCAACTTTGTTCGGTACCGGGTTGAGAATGGCCGGTCTGGTGGGGCTGAATGAGTCGAGCCTGTGTTTTTATAGGGATGATTTCGGCCGTGACAGGCTGGCTATTAAGGTGAAAGAAAAAGGGGACCACGAGCGGTTGGTGCCTGCTCCTGATGATGTGATGTTTTTGATCCGGGCTTACCTTGGGCATCCTGAGTTGAAATGTATCGATCGCGTTTTAGGTGATGGTGATCGTGTGCTGTTTGTGTCGGTTCGGAATAGGTCTATCCCTGATCATGATTATTATGGTGAGGCTCGGCGGATTTCTTCTCGGTCGGTTGATGACATGATTAAGAAGTATGGCCGTGCTGCGGGGGTGTCTGAGAAGCGATTGCATGCCCATGCTGCCCGTCATATGTATGGTACTGAGATGGCCGAGGATGATGTCGACATCATTACTCGCCAAAAGCTGATGGGGCATGCCGATGTTAATACCCTGGCCATCTACACTCAGCTGGCATTGAGGCGGCTTTCCAAAGTGGTGGATAAGTCGAACCCTCTGGCTAAGATCCGCACCCCTGTATCCGGCATCCGGGAAATTCTGGAGAAAAGATCTTGAGGCCCTTTCTCGGCCCCGGCAGACGCTTAGAACTTACATTGTCTAGGGTTGGCTATTACCTACACCCCCTAATATATCTATGCTGCGAGAGGTAGCCGGTGCCCCCCAGAACTTCCTTTAGAAACGGCCTAACTCAAAACAACCTATTACTGCGCTTTATATACAAAGACGCAGTTATCACCCTTTGTCCCCCATGCCAATCATGAGGTTACGTTGATCATGTCCGAAGATATGCGCAGTGAAACAGACGGAATGAGCGCCAGAGACCTGAGAATGAGCCTGGATATCGATTCAGAGGCCACCAGGGATCAGGGGGTGGGGGGTCGGCATAGGCAATCGGCTTTTTCTGTAGGGGGGGGTGGGTACCTAGATAATTGCACTATTTCAGAGCCCCCATTAAAGGGGTTTTGCAAAAACGACCCGCGAATCGATGAGTTACGCCGAATAGGCTTACACGCCAGATGGTTGGCAGTAGCCGAACTGATTGGCTACGAGAAGTTTGTCGAAATGTGGGGGGTGCTCGACTCTTCACTTGATGAGGAGTCAAGAAAAGGATTCACAATCCATCGGATCAAGGAGTTGCACAGGTTCCAGCGTAATAGATATATAGAGTCGCTTTCTGGGGAGTGTTCTGCCAAAGATATCCGGGCGCGAGTTCGTGACGAGCTCGGGGAAGAGTTAACAGTCAGGCATATTTCCCGGCTGATGAAGTAGTTTTTCTTTTTGAGGATTGAAACGGCATTTTTAATTTTAGGGTAGTGGTTCGTAGCATGGCCCCGACGGCCCACCATTTCCGCTTGCTATGAACCGTGTCGACTTGGTTTATCAATAAGGCCTTGTCGTACTTGATCTCGGCGTCTCCATCCTTGATTGTTATGGAGTTTATGAACGTTCCGAGGAATCCGCGTACTTTTTGTGGATCACTGGACGATCTAATTAAACCACCTACTAGCTCGACCATTTCATCAATATCGAACTGATTTACCTCAACGCTAGGCGGTTTTTGGGACTCCAGGATGGTGATTTGTGCCTCGATCTTTTTGATATTATCGTTATGTTTTCTTAATCGCTTAGTTAGATCACCTAAATTTGGTGTGTCTTTGCCTAATAGCTCAAACAGCTCGTAGATCTTAGTGATTTTGTGGGTTATTTCCTCTCTCTTCCTGGCTAGCACAGCTATTTCGCGGCGATTATCCTTTTCCCAGCTATTAATGACCTCTTTAAGCTCACGAACCGACTTTTCAAGTGATGCTGATGAAAGGATCTTGTTTAGCACCTCCTCCAACAACCATTCATCCATTGTTTCCGCCGGATAGCGCTGGCCTTCACAGTCGCCAACCATTCTTGCGCGATTGCATTTGTAATAGTTGTATCGTTTAGATCGGCCTGATGCGGCGTCTATCTGCATTGAGTTGCCGCAAATCCCACACTTGAGCAGGCCTGAGAATGCCCAGGTGCTGTTTGGTGCGGTTCTGTTATCCGATATAGCAGCCATATCGTCAATCAAGTCCTGAGCAGCGCTCCACTTGTCTTGGTCGATAATCGCTGGATGGCTATCAACGATGATCCATTGATCCCTTGGCCTTTTTGTTTTTGTCTCACGGTTATATTTATTAAAGACAATACGACCGAGAACAGCCTCACTCCTAAGCGCTCCAAGAATGGCCTTCTTAGACCATTTTCTGCCTTTGCGGGCGGGGATCTCTTCTTGGTTTAGTATATTGGCGATGGTGAAAGCCCCAATGCCGTTAATTCGCATATCGAAGATTCGCCGAACAATTTCAGCCTCGCTCTCAAGAACATGGAGCCGCTTGCGTCTAGGGTTATCGTCCGCGGGTGCTGACTGGTAGCCAAAAGGAGTTACGCCGCCATTCCAGTTACCATCTCTAGCGTTTTTTATCATTGAACGGCGGGCATCGGCACGGACATTCCGACTGTAATGCTCATCAAACAACTCATAAACCCCCTCAATCAAATAACCTGAATCAGTATCACGGTCAATAGGCGTTGAAACATAAACGATCTTGGTTTGAGCCTTATCCAGCCGGCGTTTGTATAGCCCGGCATCCAAGCGATTACGGGCAAAGCGTGACGTTGACCAGGTGATGAAGTAGGTCGGCGCGTAAAGCTCACAAAAAGCGATCGCATCCTGGAAGGCTGGGCGGTTGTCTGTGGTGCCAGACTTGCCGCCATCAGAAAAAACCTTAACCACTTGCGCGTCCAGGCCTTCGGCCTTGGCAATACATTGCTCCAGCTGGCTTTCCAGGGGTAATTCGTCGTTAGCCTGTCGAACAGTGCTGACTCGAGTGTAAATAACTGCGGTTTTAGCGTTCATACCTTGAATTTTACACTGAATTTAACTAGCAAGCGTGTGACCCCAAGCCGGTCATTCACAAGACACGCTACACCGTTGTTTTGTCTTGATTTTTCGCCGATTCTGGCTAAATGTCAGAGAGCCCGATCCATACGCCAAAGTCAGCTGTAAATTTTATTTGCGCGGCCTGCAAAACCAAGTTTGAAGAGAACCCGGATCGTCACGAGGATGCGCCAGACCGTCCTTGGCACCCGTTTAGCTACTTTGCACAGTGTCCTCGCTGTGGTGATGAGGCGGGTCAAGCCTGGTGGCAGATAAATATCTGGAAAGGCCACGCCAACGCCACCGGCCCAACGTCGGCCGAGGGTATCGCGGTGGTCACCAGCAACATCGCCGGCCATCCGACCCCACAAGAAGCCTTGATTACACGCTTTAACGCCATGACCCACGGCAACGATGCCAAGGTGGCGCGATATTTCCCGGCCCGGCCTGGCAAGTATGAGATCTGTGACGGTTGCGAATATTTAGAGGATGTTTGCGAAAATCAAAAGGGCTGCCTAAAACGGGCGGAGATTAACCTGCGTTATCAGATCGCGTTTTCGACCCAGGATCCACATGCATTGATGGATCTAAATGCCGATATGCATGCCGCTGTCCGCTCCTTGCTCGACGAGATGATTTATATCGTTGCCAAGGATGGCGTTCGCCTCACCGCACCGAAAATGTATTACGACAAAGACGGTGCCTGTCATATCTTTAAATACTCCGATAAAGACACGGGCGAGGATGTGATCATCAACGAACACACCGAACATCCACTTTTAAAGCGGATCTTCGAGGCCATCGCCAAGATCGGCATGTCGATGTCAGACATGAACATGACCCCAAAAGGTCAGGATGAGACCAGTATCATCAAGGGCCACCTGGCCAAAGAGAGCGACGACCAGGAAACCATGGCAGATTTTCAGCAGCGCCAGACCAGCGCGCTGGAAAAACTGGCCGGCATGATCGAAAGCAGCAAACTGCAAACCGAACAAGACGAGATCCTGGCCGAGTACCAGCTCGAGGATGACGGGCATGGCTGAGCGCGTTTCATCAACTCAGCGGGTCAAACTGCAGCATGTTGCTGAAAAAGAGGTGATGCGTTACGCCGGCAATCATGCCTTATGGCACAAGTATGTTCACAACGTCGAACTGGACGCCGCTCAGGTGCTCAAGATGATAGAAATGGACCGGCACGACAACACCATCGACTTTTCCTGTCGTCGTACCGGTAAAACAGCGGTGAAAGAGCTGTGGGATCTCAAATACATGGCCTGCAACGCCGACCAGGAGCTAGGTATTGTTGCACCGCGGGCAGCTCAGAGCGATGTTAATCTGCGCTATCACACTGACGCCACTCGTCGCTCGGATATCCTCGATAACTTTCTGGCATTCAAAGACGGCCGCAAGCAGCGCTCAGACACCTATTACCAGTTTTCTAATAATTCCCTGGCTCGCTCCTACGGCATCATGTCCCAGGTCGACGGTGGCGATCTAACCATCGCCAGCCTCGAAGAGGTCGACGACATGCCCAAGGATCGGCTGTACGGCAATTTTCTTTTAATGCTGGGCTCAAATCGCCGCATGGGTGCCGACCAAAGCAACATTAAGGACCCAATCATCAGAATCACCGGTGTATTCAAAGGCGCCGACACCCTGGCCGAGATGGTTAAAAATGGCAAGTATCACGTCCTCACCACGGTGAATGCCTATCTCGGCATGCAGATGGGCATCATCAACCGCAAATTTATCACCGACATGAAAAGCGAGCTCAGCCCGGATGAGTACATCCGTCAGCTGTTATGCAAAAACGTGTCGGCGCGTAATTTAGTCTGGGAAAAATACGTGCGCAAGGCCATGCAGATAGGCCTCGAGGCCGGCATAGAACTGGCCCAACCACTGCCTGGCATGCAATACAAAAAACGCGGCATGTTAGGACTGGGCTATGACCACACCGGCCACGGCGAAAACACTCAGGCCTCAAAATCGGCGGTGGTGATTACCGAACAGATAGGCAATTTTATTTGTATTGTTTTTGCCAAGACCTGGCCAGCCGGTACCGACGAAAAGATTATCGAAAATGATCTGATTGGGATATGGGCCTACTTTAATCCTGATTACGCCATGGGCGATGCCTTTGGTATTGGACTGATCACCTCGGTTAATCACCGCTTACTGGCCGAGCGTCTGACCACTATCGACATCAAGGCCATCGGCGACGGCCAAAGCACAGCCAGCAACTGGCCCGGCTGGCCCTTTGCCCCGATTCGTTTTGAAGGCATGACCAAGCACATCATGGCCCAGGCCGTGCGTAAGTGTTTCCACAACTCCATGGCTGCTGTGCCGTACTTTGATGATCTGAATGTTAACGACCCAGACACCGCCGATCTGCGCACCCTGGTGCGACAGCTGACCAACATCAAAACCGAGCACACCAAGGCCTCCTACAGCTCTTACAAAATGGTCGACGCCAAGCTCGGCGATGACCTTTTCGATGCATGCATGGCCTCGGTCTGGGCGCTGGGCTCACAAGGGGCGGGACCAGCGCGCACAGTGGTGCGGGTACGCAAAGAGACACAGGAACTGCAGCAACACACTCCGGGACAATTACAGCGCTTAATCATGGCCTATCAATGGTTGGCCTGGTTGCATCAAACAAGCAAGCGGACGAGGGCTCACTAATGCCGATGAGAGATTGGATTCCATTTTTGGGCAGCAAGAAAAAACCTGGCGGGGAAGTAAACCCTCTGCCAGGTGATCAGCGGCCAAACACGACAAAAACCGGGCGCACACCCACCCCAGAGCAACAGATGAAATATCAATACGCCTGGGAGTTTGTCGATCCAAGTGTTAGGGCTGCGATCCTCGATATCCGACAGATGGATCGTGATGATCCGCGAGTGAAAAAGATCCACCAGCGCACTGCGCGCTCTATCGTTAAAGGTGGGTTGGTGCTGGACATCGCCAGCGACAAGAAACGCATTATCAACGAGTGGAAAAAGTTCGTAAAACGACTCAACCTCGACCGTCAGGAAAAACTTGAAAGCGACGCCCGCGGTCTGATCATGGAGGGCAACCTGCCCATTCAATGGATCATCGACAAACTCAGTCCGCGAGTTGTCAGTGGTGTGCGCATGCCGGCCGAAACCATCCGTCCGGTGGTGGGTGAAAACGGGGTGTTTCTCGATCCCAAGGCAGCCTATGAACAGATCGACATGATCTATGGTCGGGCAACGGCTAGTTTTGCACTGTGGCAGCTGACCATGGGCCGGCTGTCGCCAGATAATTATGATGATTGGGGTTGTCATGGTCGGCCCTTGCTTGATTCGTGTAGGCAAAAATATCTGCAGTTGGTTATGACCGAAAAGGACATGGTCAAACGTCGCCATGTGCGCGCCAATCAGCGATTGGCGCATTCATTGGAAGGGGCAACAGAAGAAGATTTGGAGGCCTACGAGGCCAAGGTTTACAACGAGCAAGGCGAGCAGACCACCGATTTTTTCAGCAATAAAAAAACCACGGTTCAATCGATCCAGGGCGATGCCAACCTCGACCAGATCGCTGACGTGGTTCACCTGATTAATTCTTTTTTGTCTGGCTCACCCATGCCGGCCGGTTTGCTTGGTTATACCGAAGGCCTCAACCGCGACATTCTCGACGATCTGAAAAAGGATTTTTTTGAGGAGGTTGACGCCCTGCAAGACACCCACGCATGGGTCTATCAGCAGGGCTTTGATCTGCACTTGTTATTGCAGGGCATCAACCCAGAGCACTATGACTATGTTGTTAAGTTTGCCGAGCGTAAAACAGACAGCCCCAACCAGCGCGCCGATCTTGCCCTTAAATACCAGGCCCTGGGCCTGCCTCAAGAGACAGTTTGGCGTACTGCCAACCAGGATCCGGCCAAGGTATTGGAACAGCGCAAGGCAGAGCAAAAACATAAGGACGTTTACGGCGTCGACGACGAGGATGACCTGGACAAACCCAGACCTCGGGTGTCAGTCACGCCAGGCAACGCCCGTAAGGGTGAATCAGCAACCAGCATAAGCAATAACTAAGGGAGTAGGGAATGACCATTAAAGTAAGCATTACCAAAGAAGACGACGGCAATGGCGAAAACGTGCACGTCTCTATTGTGAATAAGGATATTTACGACAATCGAACAGTTTTACCTGGTCATATTCATCAGCTTGAAACAGGTGAGACCAAAGAGTTTTGCCTGCATAGCAATCAAGAATTGCGCGTCTATGAAACAGTGTTAGATCTGGTCTGATCAAGTAAATCATGCCCGACCTAGCCTCCAATCAACGCACCGCCACCCCGGCCACCATTCGGCGCGCCTCGGCGGCGGCGCGTCGCTCGATGAATGTGCTAGACCGGCAGGCCCTGGCTCGGCTTGAGGGTATTTATAAAGCAGCTGTGAAAGATGTTCAGCTGCGTATTCATGCCTATGGTGACGTCAGTGGCACGCTACGTCTTGAAGTGATGCGAGATATGCTCAGTCAGATTAATGCCCGTCTCGATGAGCTGACAGAGGCGCGCAATACCTTGCTGAATAACAACCTCGACGGCGCGGCACTGATCGGCATTAAACCGTTTCAGGATCATGCGGCACTGGTATCAGCGGACTCATTTAATCAGGTTGCTTATGATGCGGTTAATTTCGTGCGTAGCTTTGCCGACAGTAACGGTGTGCAGTTATCTGATCGGCTTTGGCGGTTAGATAATAATGCCCGTGACATGGTCACCCGACATATCGAGTCGGCGGTGATTCAAGGGCATAGTTCAAGCCAGGCAGCGCGTGAATTTCTGAGCCGTGGTCAGGCGGTACCAGGTTCGCACCAGGTGGCAATCAACAACGCCAACGCCATCAATGTGGCGCGCACCTTTGGCCGTGAACTGATGAAAGGGGAGATGAACCCTTATGCCCAGGCGCGACGTTTATTTCGCACAGAGATTAACCGAGCTCACGGCGAGGCCTACATGGCTGGAGCAGAGACCCACCCGGATGTGGTTGGCTTTAAGTATTTGCTTAGCCCTAACCATCCTCGCCCCGATATATGCGATATGCACTCTGCTGTTAATTTGTACGGCCTCGGTGCTGGTGTGTATCCGACACGTGAACAATGCCCTTGGCCGGCTCATCCGAATATTTTGAGTTATGTGGTGGTGGTGTTTGCCGATGAAGTCAGCGAGGCAGACGGTAAAGGTCGCACCTCACGTATTGAGTGGCTAAACAAACAACCGCCACACATCCAGGAAGGGGTATTGGGTGCACGTAAAAAGCGGGTTCTTTTACAGCAAGGCCTGTTAAAACAAAACGAAATAGCCACCCCATGGAAGGTATTGAAAAAACGCTACGAGCGCCGCGGCATCGACACCGACAAGCTATTTATAAAGCCAACCGCCTCAGCGCCGGCTCTGATCGGATCCGATCGCATTAGTGAGCTGCAGTATGAGGCGCGTCAATATGTTTTAAACAAAGGCGAGGCCACCGGCTGGGAGCACCTGGTCGCCTTTGATGTTAATACCGGCAACGAGTTTATGCGTCACACATCGAGGAAGCCACGCGAGGTAAAATTTGACCGTCACCAGATGGCCATGCTGCAGAGCCCTGGCAATCGTCTCGAGATTACCCACAACCACCCGAGCAGCTCGTCGCTATCAATCCCGGATCTGCGTGTTTCAACCCTGCCAGGTGTTAGCCGGATTGTCGCCGTCGGCCACGACGGCACTACATACGCCTCTGTAGCAACCGCTGGCGTTAGCTCATTGGTTAATGCTTCGTCGATCATCGAACGAGAGATATTCAACAACATAAATAGAAAAGTGCAGCGCAATGAAATAAGCACCAATGCCGCTCAAATTATGCACTCACACATCCGCAACCTGAGCCTGGATAAGCTGGGGATGATCGAATACAAGGCATTCAACACATCAACGAATTTTAATAAATGGCGTCATGAGTTTGGCAGCGATGAGATAGAAAATATCGCCAATAAAGCCCGCGACAAGGCCATCAAGGAGCTGCAGCTGTGAGCAATATCATCGATCCAGAAGTTGGCCCATATTCAGCCCGAGAAGATATCGGGGCTTGGCTTAAAGGGCTGGAATTAATGCCAGATTCTGAATCGCGTCACGACAGCATAGAACAGGCAAGACTTTGGTTAGAACTACAGGAGAGCGCCACCAATGAATGAGAAAAAAATAACACGTTGCAGTTGTGGCCGTGAGCTGTTCAATGGCCAGGTGCTGAAAGGCATTACCGTTATACGAGTTAAAGAAAACGGAGGCTGCGAGGCCAAGTGTAAATTTTGCAAGGCATGGGCAACGGTGCCGTTGCGTGTTGATCAACGAGGTTGATTAAATGAAGGCGCGTAATTTTGAAGGAGTAAAACATGAAGTCTTGCGGCGTAAGATTGATCACATCGTTAATGATATTCATGATGAATTGAGTGATTGTTATTACAACTATTGGAAGATTGGCAACAGTAAAGAATTTTTTGGTTATGACAAACGACGAACACAGGCTAAATCAAAATTGCAATTTGATGTGCTGCACGGACTGCTGCATCACATTTATAAAATTATGTTTCATAAAATCAATCAACTATACGCTCAATATCCTGAATCAGAATATAATCACTTAACCAAGCAGGGGGTTTTAGTTGATACCTGGGATAATGTTTCGCGTCAGTGGGTAAAAGCGGCGGCGGGAAAATATAGATTAAATGTCGCCGGAATAAAAACGTACATGATTAATCGGGTGAGGGCTGAGTTAGGCCATGATATAGGTTTGGATTAATGGCTGTATTTATTGATCCAGTTGATGTGTCACCCGGTACTCTTAATTCATATGTTGATATAGACGTATCTGCTCATGTTTCTGCAGCTGCAACTGGAATAATGTTGCGGATGGTTAATCTCTCTGCTGGTACAGCATTGGCCTTTGTTAGACCAAATGGCAGTACTGCGTGGCCAACATTTGAACCATCAACCGGCACACATGCAATGCTCTATTGCGGGGTTGTATCTGGTATCTTTGAAATATATTCAGATGATGCTGATCTTATATTTTACCTTGAGGGCTACTTTGAAGAGGACGCTGAGTTTTATATCAACCCGCCAGCATTGGAAACATCCGAAGTAGACACATGGACAGATGTAGATATTACACCGCATACCACAGGTACACCAATAGCTGCCCTGCTAAGTAATTATTGTTCAAATTCTACGAAGTTGCTTGGAATCAGAAAGAAGGGGAGCACAGATACTTTCATAGACTCTCCATTAGGCGGCGTAGGTTTAATTGTTGCAGTAGATGCAGCCCAAAAATACCAGGAGTATCAAACTTGGGTGTCTGGGTGCGATGTCTACTTGATGGGATCACTGTTATCTGATGCTGTTATTCACACCAACCGCATAAACCGCTCACTTACAACAACAGGGTCATATACCAATTTAACTGCGTTGCCTTCTGGAGCAATTGGGGCATCATATTATATTGACAATACCAGTCCTGCCACACTCAGGAGTTTCAACCTTAGGAAAGAAGGGGCTTCAAGGCCCGATTACTACTATGACTTTAAGGATGCTGGGCATCTATCAGTAGAGCTAAATTCCTCGCAAATCTGTGAAGGAAAAATAGAAACCACCGCTGTTGATTTTTACGAGATTGGCTATTTTGAGGGGGTTATAGGTGGGCCGGCGCCGGTTTCAAATTCGATAGCATCATCATTTACAGCGCTTACTGTTGCTAGCCAAGCTATTACATTGTCGTATGAATCATCCCAAAACCTGGATGCATTATTAGCGCCCGCATTTGAGTCTGTGGTTTCGGTTAGCGACACCGTAGTGGCCAACGTGGAATCAACCAGCTCATTAACGGTCGAGCAGTTAACGCCGTTTAATGCCCTAGCTAATATTGATGTTGATTACGCCGGCATGTTGGAGTCATTGGTTAAGATTGCGGGGGTAGATCAGCCAGGATTTGAATCACAGGCTCAGCGGGTTGGTTTTGTTAATGTCAATTATGAAAGCGCCGCCTCAGCCACAGCAGTGGCTAACCCTATCAGTTCATCATTTACCGCGTTGGCTGTTGCCAGTCGGGCTATCAGTCTGCCGATCGAATCAACTCAAAGCCTGGAGTCATTATTGGCGCCGGCGTTTGAAACTGTGGTTTCAGTCAATGACACAGTTGCGGTCAGCGTGGAATCAAGCAGTATTTTAACAGTCGAACAGGCAACACCGATTCATTCGCTGGCGACTATAAAAACCAGTCAAGGATCGGCGCTTGAATCATTGTTAAATGTGGATGGTTCTGTATTGTCGCCGTTTGAGTCACTGGAGCAAGCGGTGAGCAGTGTTGACGTGAACCATGAAAGTGATTCCGCCTCTTTACCTGTTTCACGTTCAATTAGCGCATTGATTGAATCACTGTCTCAGAGCGCAAACAATCTCAGCGTTAATTTTGAAAGCAATACCTCGGCGGTGGCAGTCTCAAACTCGGCCGGTGTATCGTTTGAATCATTGAGTGGTTTGGAGAAGTTTTCAGGCTCGCCTTATGCGGCGTTGCGTGGTTTTGCTCGAGGTATTGATGGCAACCTGGAGGCGGTGGCAACGCTGGTGGTGGCTGGTGATGCAGCGGCAGAGGCTTTGGTTTCAACCGGAAACAGTAAACAGGTTAATTTTGAGCTGTTGCAACTATTACAACAGGCCTCAGCGGTGCCACTGGAAGCGGCGGGGCTCGATTTTATTCCAAGCTATTTAGACCTGGTGATGATTCTATCGGATGAGGTGAATATTACAGCCGAATTAAGCGATGAAATAAACCTGAATGGCTAATTATAACGGACACGCTGAACCGTTGTTATGTCTTGATTTAATTGTAAATATGTAACCTGATCAGAGGCAGAACGCGCCGGGTTTCCCTCTAAGTTGACCGGTCGAAGCGATAAGCCAGGCACTGTGCAAACGGTGTCTGGTTTTTTTTGTTTATAGGAATTGAAAAATGTCGATTATTGCCGCGGAACTTAAAAAGTATTCAGCGCTAAACCGTCCCGAGGACGATACCAGCCTGACCGGTGGCGGTGTTGATACTGGTTGTATTCTTGAACTGACTCAGTTGGCGGCGAATGACACCCTTGAGGCTGTTTCTGATAACGTCGCTGACACCATGAACCTGACCATCGATGGCCGCCTGGCCGCGGGTGATCCTGATTCAGAAGTTAACGCAATGAACGGCACTACCGTAGTGTCATTCACATCAACCTTAGAGCGTGTTTTAAAACTCAGCCTCGCCAGTGCCCCGGCTGGCAATGTCACTATCCGCCGCTCTGGCGCAGGCCCAACGGTTGCAGTGATACCTGCAGGCAAAACCAAGGCCTCTATTTTATTTATTGGCTCAGCCTCTGAGGCTGGCGCGGTAACCCGTTGCGAAAAAGAATTTTGGAAAAACGAAAACGCCACGCTCACCCTGGCCGCGGCAAAAGTGACATTGACGGCTGATCCCAGCGCCGTGGTTCGCATTGCCGTCGAAACAGCTAAAAACGACAGCACCACCATCGCCAACCGCAAGGCCACACCAGCCGGGGTTAGCTTTGTTGATGACAGTGTTGATGTCAACGTGCCCGGCAACCAGCTCGAGGCTAGCTCAGTGATTGGTGTATGGATAGAGCAGGCACTTAATGCCGGCCATGCAGCGCTTAAATCGACTTATACAACTCAAATCGCCGGGACTACAACCTAATGACAACGTTTATTTGTAAAGGCCCAATCGTTGGCGCGATCAGCCAGGCGGACATTGATGATTCAGTGGCCGCCGTTGCTCGTGGTGAATTAAATAAGGCTATCCAACAGGAAGCGCTCGGACATAACAAGCGCGGCATCGTAAAACAGGTTACAGCCAAAAAAGGCGGCATCTCAATCGATGGAAACGGCGAGATTGAAACAGTTGAGCCAACCGCAAAGGAAATCATTGAGCCGTGTGGTCACGATCTAACCGCATTAATCGAGGCTGTGCCGTTTGATGGCCTTGAGTATGAAGTGATTTGCCCGGGTTGCGGCAACGTGGTGGCAGTGAAACGGGTGGCGGATCAATAAGTGAAGGCTGGCGAACACGGCATCATTGCCAGAATCAACACCGATTTTGATCTTGGTGGCGCTACAAACTTTAGTCTGCATGTCGAGCGGCCAGTCGGTGATGGTTTCGATGTAGCCAACGAGCGTTTTACGGTTGGCCAGGTAGATATTGAAACAGACGAAGGCATGTTTTTGGCAAATAAACATGTGATGTTTACCACTGCCGAGGGTGAGTTCCCGGTCGCCAATGATTACGACTTGAAACTGACTGTTGATTTTGGTGCAGGTAAGCGCTTGAAGACAATCAACAAGATTTTAACGGTTGATGAGTAACGGAGTTTTTAGATGGTAGCACTGGCAAGAGTATTTAGGCTTGATTCGTCGTCCCCGGACGGGGTTCATCGTTTCATGGGTGATTACCTGGATGGGAAATCACTGGCAGAGGGTAAAAAGTCTGTCGTCGTCACCATTACCCGCACGGGTACTTTTCACGACCCACGCTATGGCGAGTTTGATATCTCTAAAGAGATGCTGCTGTCGATGGTGCGCAACTTTGACGCCGATGTGTTCGGTCAAAAGATTGTGTTGGATGTGTCGCACAACCCAGGCAATGGGGCGGCTGGTTTTTTTAAACGCATATTCCTGGATGGGAACAAGCTCAGAGGCGAGGTCGAGCTAACAGATTACGGCATAGAGTCTATTACCAAAAAAGGCTTTATCTATCTGTCTGCAGAGTTTTCCGAAAATTTCACCGACAACGAGGCGCGCAAGCAACACGGCCCCACTTTATTAGGCGCCGGGCTTACGCCTCGTCCATGTATTAAACGACTGGATCCGGTTCAGTTGGCCGAGGGTGACACCGAGGATGATGTGCCGGTCTATATCAGCGAACGAATTATTAAACGTTTAAGTGAGGAACGTACAATGTGGAAAGAACTTATTAAGCAGCTGGGCGAAAAGCTGGGCAGTTTGAAATTGGCCGAGAGCATCGTTAAAAAACTTTGTCTGTCTTTCGAGGATGGCCTGAAAGGTGTCAGCGATGAAGCTCAAGCCAAGCTTTTAATGGAAAACTTTTTTACTACCTGTGAGGCTTCAACTAAGCAATTGGCTGAGACTGGTGGTAATGCGGTTATCAATCTTTCAATGCCGGACACCGGTTTGAGTGTGGCGGATGTAAAAAAACTATTTGACGAGCAACGCGAGGCCGAGGCTGAAACAACCCGTAAGTTGGCAGAACAGTTAGACGGCAACGTTAACCTGTATAAAAAGCTGTTGAATGAAGCCGACGGTCTCAAGGATCTGCCTGATGATCAGAAAAACATTCTATTATCTGTAGCTGATTCATTTACGGCCGAAATGCCAGAGGCAACGGTTCGCCTGTTAGCCGAGCAACAGATCGAGCTTGGCAACAAGATGAGTATTTCGTTGCAGCTTGCCACCAAAGGATTTCAAGGTGGTCAGGGTAGCGTTCAGGTGAGTGTTGACGAAAGCAACAGCATCAAATCTCTTGAGGAGACGATTCTCAAGGCGCTGCGCCAGACCTCACAGCACAGCCAGGGCACTCTGATCCTAGCCGAAGAGATGCATCCGTTCTGTACTCTTGTGCTGGAAGAGTTTGACCGTCTCAATGCGCCGCAGCTGATCCGTGAGCACAAGTTGTTGGCCGGTGGCGAAACATCAATCAGTGATACCAGTCTGCCGAAAAACTTTATCCGCACAGTGATCCGTGAATCTTTGTCTGATTTGAATGTGCTTCATTTAGTGCAAACACTGACAGATTTTGGCGCTACGGCAACGACCGATATTCCTTATGAAACCCGAGACACAAGCGGCGTCTTGAATGACGGTATTGTTTACGAGGGTCAGCCAATCCATCGCGCCAGCGTTAGCCAATCCATGGATCTGGCCTATGTGTTGCCGATGAAACTGGCCTTTTTGATCAGTAATGAGGTGATGCACTTTACTCAGACCAGTCGTATCGACTGGAACGCCTACGCTCGTAATGTCGAGAGTAACGCACGCGTGATGCGTGAACTGATTGCTCGCCGTATTTGCAATGAATTACAACGTTCTGCCGATGCTTATATGGCGGTTGATGTTGCGGCTGAGGGTATCGATGGCCAGTTGGATGGTGCCACTAGCGTGGTCAAGACTGCACAGTTCCCGATTGTTCGCCCACATCAGCAGTATGATCTGAAAGGTAATGCAGTCGGCAGCGCAGAGAATGCCATCACTATTCGTTTGGATGGCACTGCAATTGATGCTTATGACGGCAGCGGTGATCAGGCGGTTGGTACTTATTACCGTGTGACTAATTACAATCTGGGTTATATCCAGTTTGTGGATCAAACCGGCACACTTGCAACGCCGCCAAACGCCGCCGGTGTTGATAACATCGATTACAGCTATGCCACCAACGTTGAGAAATTTGATCTTGATACTGGCACCACTGAGCTGGGTCTGCACCTTAATGGTCTGTTGCGAACGGTCGGCAATCGCAAGGCGATGATGGACGGTGATCGTTATGTTAAACCTAACTTTATGTTGATGAGTCCACAGCTTAACAACACCATTACCAACGCCAACAATTTCGAGGTTGATTCCAAGCGTAACGGCACAGATACAAACAACGACGGCGACCTGGAGAAGGTGAAGGGTGTTGCCGCATTTGGTACCAATGCGCCTGCGGTTGATCTTGGTGATGAGCGTTTGATTCTTGGTCAGCGTGGCACCTTGACCTATACCATCACCAAGCCTTTCACCACGGGCGAACCCTTCGAGGCGGTTAATGCTGCTGGCAAGGCAATCGGTAAGAAACAGGCCTACGGTGAAGAGTACAGCGCCATCAAGGTGCCGACTCCAATCCGCAATCGCCTGACCTCTGTACTGGCTTACTCAGCTGGCAGTCGTTAATCCCACTTAAAAGCAAGGCGCGTCCTAATACAGGGCGCGCCATAAATGCGAGGTGAATATGAAAAAATTTCCATTTACAAATTCCAGCGACAAGATCGTACACCTTGGCCCGGTCACTATCTGGCCCGGTCAAACACGCGAGGTTGACCCGCGTGATTTGCCTAATGCTGAAACGGCTAAGGCCAAACCAGTCGACGATAATGCACCACAGTTGTCTGAGCTGGAAAAAGCAGCCATGGCGATTGTTAGCAAAAAAGTAGCTGATGTTGTGATGGCATTGCCTGACCTATCGGATGAAATGCTGGTTCTGGTTGAGCAGGCCGATGCTAAAAATTCGCGTGTCGGTGTCATCAAGGCTTTGGCCGAGGAAAAGCTGGTTCGATCTCAGTGTTTTGCTGCGGTGAAAGAGATCCTGGTTCAGGATAGTTCTACCATCATCGAAACACTCGAGGCGTTAGAGCTTGCAGAACTTAATACTCTGGAAGCTGCCGAGAATGCGCAAGCAGCACCACGGGCTGAGCTGTTGACTGCCATCGCCGCCGATCGTCTGCGTCGTGCTGATGAGGAAGGTGGTGAGTAATAGCGAGCCACAAGAAACGATTATCGAAGGCTTCGATGATCAAAGCGATGACGAGCTTCGCCAATTAAAGGCGGGGCTCGAAGTCGGCTCGGATGAATGGGCGGCTGTGAGTGCCGAGCTTGACGCACGGATCTTGCCGCAAGCTGGTGAAGGTGGGGATTATTAATGGCAAGCCGTGATTTAAACGACCTACACCCAGAGATGAGATCTCGCACTGAAGAGTTTTTGGATCATTGCGAGTTTTGCGGTCTCAGTGTTTTGATTTATTGCACCAAACGCGACTTTGAAGAACAGGCGCGCTTATTTCGTCAGGGTCGATCTTTGTCTGAAATTATGGCTAAGGCCGACGAACTCAGCGACAAGTGGGGTCGTCCTGACCTTGCAAAGATTTTGATGGATGTTGGCCCTCAGATGGGGCTGATTATTGTTACCAATGCCGGGCCTGGGCAGTCAATGCATAACTATGCTTTAGCCGCCGACGGGGTGCCACTGCGAGATGGCAAGCCGGTATGGGGTAACTCAGATCCAGACGATAAAAACGTTTGGCACAATTATGGTCTAAACGCGGTTTCTGCTGGGCTTGAGTGGGCTGGTCATTGGCTCCGATTTAAAGAATTACCCCACACCCAACTGCCAGGTTATGACTGGCGTGAATTGATTCGGGAGGCTGTGTAATGGATCCGATCTCTCTGCTAACAATAGGCAAGACCTTGCTTGACGCCGGTCCAGCGATGATTCGTGGCATCGGCAATCTGTTTGGCGGTAAGACCGCCGAAGTAGTGAACACCGCGGCCAACATTGTTGAATCTGTGCGTGGAGCAAAAAAACCAGAGGCCGCCTTGGTTGATCGTCTGCAGGGTTTGCCTGCCGAATATCTGGTGGAGCTGGAAAAGGTCACCGGCGAGATCAAGGTGGAACTGGCTAAGGTTGATGAGCGGCGTGAGGCTAACCGTTTGCAGGCTGACGCCGAAGGAGTTGATCAGTTTAATAAACGCATTAACCAACATGAGGGCACTGCTGCAGATCTAAAAACAATGCCTGTGCTCGGTAGGTTGATGTTGTTTTTGAGAGGTTGTCAGCGTCCGGTATGGGGCTTTGGTGTGTTGTATATGGATGTGATGTTGATCGTTAAAGATGCCCAACTACCAGAGGGAAATTACTTCGGTTTAATGATGTTGATCATCAATCTGTTGGTGCTTGGTTTTTTGTTTGGTGAGCGGGCAGTTTTGAATCTGCAGCCGTTGATTTTGCGTATTGTCGATTCAGTATTTGGAAAGGGTAAATGATGCCGGCGGAAAGAGTGATAGAACACGCTACGCTTTTGCTTTATGCCCTGGCGATGATTTCCGGCGGAATTGGTGGCTGTGCGGTTGCCAGTCATGGCCTGCTTAGATCTGGTCGGTCGCGTTTATCTTTCTTTTTTGCTTATGCAGTTATCGGGATGATGTTCGGCGCCTTGGTGTTGGCTTATGGGACAGCATTCGGCGTCAGCACTGAAACTGTCGATAATATTATTGGTAACAGTCTTTTAGCTGGGGCGGCTGGATCTATTTCGCTGGCATCGACAAATATTTCGGCTCGCTGGGTATTAAAAAGGCTAGGCATCGAGGTTCAAGTAACTGTTAAAAAGCGGGGTGATGAATAATGCCCGGCACCATGTCAAAAGCCGACCTGGTATTTGATCTTAAACAGATCCTGATGGATGCGAAAAAGGAATTTAGCACCAGCGGTAATCGTGAGTTTGAGTTGTTTCTGGATCAGGCGGCGCTAGCTTTTTGTCGATACCGTAAGCGCACTCTATTGGGTGAGTTGTCGCTGGTGGCTGATCAGTTTAATTATGCCGCGCCGGCGGATATTGTTGCGCCTAAGTTTGGCTTGTGGGGTCGCAATGAACAACGCTGCCGTGATCCTTGGGCGACCAACTACCCGGGTTGTTTGCCATGCTTGCGCCAGGTGGAGGATGAGTTGCACCTGGACCCAGCACCAAGCGCTGAACAGATCGCCGAGTTGGGCAGCGCCTATAAGTTTTATTATTTTGCTAGCCATCACATCGACAAGGCCGCTGCCAATACCACCATTAAAGCCGCTGACCGTGATTTGCTGTTGTTGCGGGCCACGGTTTTCGCGCTGCAGTCGCTGGCCAATAAAAACATTAACAAGCCTGTGCAACTGGGTAGCAGTGGTGTCGGCAGTATGCCTAAAAATGGCACCCCTCAAGGCTTGGCCAAAGAGTTGCTGGAGCAGTTTGAGAGGCTGGCAGCATGAGCCGTTCAGGTTTAGCGTTTGAGTTTGGCGGGCCTGCGTTTCATGCCGCCCTGTTGCAAGCACCAATGAAACTGACCCAGGAGCTGGATAAGGCGGTGGGTCGATCAGTGCTGACATTGGCGCGCACGGCCAAGATCAAGGCGCCGAAGGCTCACTCAGATCTGACTAATTCGATTAAATCGATACAGCCGTCACCACTGGAGGGGCATGTAGCCTCTGGTATGGCTCACGCCACACTGGTGGCCGAGCAGACCGGCGCCCAGGGTGTGCCGCCTGAGCAGTCGATTCTGGACTGGATACGGGTAAAAAACATCGAACCAAACGACCCGGAGATGGACCAGCAGGATTTGGCCTATGTGATTGCTCGTTCTATCTCTGCCAAGGGCACACCGGCCGACGACTACCTGGTGGAGACAATGGCCGAGCACAAGGATGAAGTGAACAGCCGCTTTGATCAGGCAATCGCCAGAGCCTTGGAGGCTATCTAAGCATGATGGGAATCAAACCAATCGAGAGCATCAAGGAGCGTAAACAGGCCTTTTATGAGGCGCTGGTTGCAGCCCTGGGCAATCGCAAGATCAAACGCACCCTGACCGATTATCGACAGCACAGCGCCGCTGAAATGAAAAAAGGCGTGGTGATGATGGTCGGCGATGGTGAGGGTGGTTATAGCAACGCCAAAGGCATGGCCGCAAAAGAGGGCACGACCTATTTTTTGTTGGTGGCCCACCTGGAAGTCAGCGACAACAACAGCGCCACCATGGGGCGCAGTGTTGAGGATGCCGAGGACGACCTGATCGAAGAGTTTAAACAGTTTGTAAAGACCGGGATCTCGGGTCTGAATCTGCAATTGGAAAACATTAAACAGTCTCGTCAATTGGAAGCACCAATGGGCTGGATAGTGGCAAAAATTAGCGCGGGTGCGCCGAGATCAACCCTTAGTTAAGGAGCAAGGTAATGGAGCAATTTAAGAGTAAGTATTTTCGTGGTCAGGGCGCCATGTTTCTGGCTGATCGTGATGCCAGTGGCAATGCCATAAACGCGCTGTTTATTGGTAACTGTTCGTCGGCTGGATTAACCGCCAATGTCGAACGCGGCGAAAAGGTTGAGAGTGTGACCGGTGGCGGTGCCACAGATGCCAGCTTTATCAAACGGGTTAGCTATACCCTAGCTCTTGAGATGGACTCGATTCGCAAGGATCATTTAAAAATGCAGCTGCAAGGCACGTTGACCGATAAGGTCGGCGCCTCGGTCACTGATGAGCCTCACGTCGGTTATCACGATGGCTTTGTGTTGTTGGATCACACCAAGGTAAGCACCGTGGTGGTGACCGATAGCGCAGGCACGACAACTTACACCGAGGGCGCGGCTAATGATTACGTTCTCAAGGGCGACCAGGGCATGATTGAGATTCTTGCCGGCGGCAGCATTGCCGATGTCCAGGCACTACTGATTGATTACGTCTATGCCGCCCAGGCACATGTGAGTGCATCGGCCAGCAACCTGGAGAAGTATCTGGTCTTTGCCGGCATGAACTCGGCCGACAATGACAAACAGACCCGTGTTGAGGTTTATAAGGTCAAGCTTGATCCGTCAGTGATGGATTTGATCACCGATGATACGGCCTCGGCCACGATTAACGGCACGGTGCAGCTTGATTCGTTACGCGCTGTAGGTGATCAGTTGTTTAGCTGGAAAGTGGAGGAGTAATTTATGAATTCTAAAAACACCCAGGCACCTGTAAAGGTGGAAATGGTCAAGGTCAAACTGTCCAAGCCTCATACTCACCGATGCGAGGACCTTGAACGTGGTAATGAATTGGAACTGCGCAAGGATCAGGCCGAAAGCTTGATTAAGCAAAAGCGTGCTGTTGCCTTATGAGTCAGGCAGAAAATCAGCCTGGTAGCGATGAGGTCGAGATCCTTTTCCCCGACGGTTGTGTGAGCATCGCCGGGGAGGAGGTCAGCGTTAAAGAGTTTCGTTTTACCGCTGGACTCAAGGCGGCCAGGATTGGCCGGCCTATCATCGAGGCGCTGGAGGTGATGGTTAGCGAGTCGCCGGGTGATGATGAATTGCTGGCAATGAGCTCGGCACTGTTTGAGGATTATGCCGATCCGTTTATTCAATTGATGAGCATGGCCACCGGTAAACCGTTGGCGTGGTTTGATGACTTAGATGATGATGAAGGAAATATGTTACTTCATGCGTTCTGGGGGGTGAACCGACATTTTTTCTTAAAACGGGCGGTCAAGAATGTGGCAACAAGGGAGGCGGCAACGGCAGCGCAAAAGCTGCAGTCGTCACTCAAGGAGAATTAGTCACTTTTTTGGTAGCGAATGGGTTTCCAGCGCCGCCCGAGTTGTACTATCGTTTTACCTTTCGCCAGTTGCAGCTGTTTTATAATAAGGCGATTGATCGACAAAATGAAACATTATTAAGCCAGGCAAAACTCACCGCGATGGTGTTGTCAGGTAAAGCAATTAAATAAGGCATAACGCGCCCTAAACGGCAAAAGCGAAAAGCCAAGCTCGTATTTTTGAGTTTAGTGAGAGCGCATGTCTAACGGGTCAGAAAAAGAGTTTTTAATCAGTGTTAGGGCAGATATTAAGCAGGCAACCAGCCGGCTTAAAGAGCTGAGCAATGAGATATCAAACGGCAATGACAAAGCGGCGACCAGTAGCAAAAAACTTACTGATGAAATATTAACTGGCAATACTAAAGCTGCAGTCAGCACAAAAAAACTCGCAGGGGCAAACAAGGATTTAACCGGCAGTTATGGTGGTCTCGCACAATCTGTGCGGGCCATGGCGGCCGCCTTTGGTGCTTACAAGATCGCCACTTACATAAAAGACAGCGCGGTGTTGGCCGCGCAGAACCGCACCCTTGGAGTGGTGCTGGCTATTGTCGGTCGCAACGCCAACAAAACCAAGGGTGATCTTGAGGGCGTAGTTGAAAAGGTTAAGGCCTTGGGTATCACCACCAAGGTGGCTAATGAGACTGTCATCCGCATGACCCAGCTCAATCTTGATTTGACTAATTCGACCAAGTTGGCAAGGGTGGCTCAGGATGCCGCGGTGATCGGTATGACTAATTCCAGTAACGCGCTGGATAAATTGATACACGGTATCGTCACACTGCAGCCCGAAGTGCTGCGCAATATTGGCATTACCATCAGTCTGGAACAGGAGTATGCCCGCTGGGCCAAAGAGACGGATAGAACCGTGCAATCAATGACTCAGGCCGAGAAACGCCAGGTTGCACTTAATGCGGTGTTGCGTGAGGGCGAGACACTGACCGGTGCCTATAGTAGCGCGATGGAGACTGCGGGCAAAAAACTGGGTTCTCTGGCGCGTTTGGTCGAAACGGCAAAGGAAGAACTAGGTAATCTTTTTCAGCCGGCGTTTAATACCTCGATAGAAACAACATCAGGGTTGTTAAAGCAGGTCACTGATAATTTAAAAAGTTGGAATCTGTTTCTCGGTACCAGCGGCCTGGAGACGGCCTCTCTGGAAAAGATCAACGGCCTAATTGATGAACTTCATACTCGCATAAGCAAGACCTGGAGCGAGGGCGGTGTGCTGAATATTCTTAGGACTAGTGAACTTGAATACCAGCTTGAAAAAATAAAAGAGATCCGCTCCGAGTTGCTGAAGGCAGCGTCGAAAAAAGGCACTATCAATCGCGGAAGTAAAGATGATGATCTAGTAACACCGACGCCAGATCCAATAATCTTTGAAAAGTCCAAAAAAGAACTCGACGCACTGATTGCCAGCTTGGAGCAGCAACACGAAACCCTTAACGATGGCCAGACCGCGGTGCTGGCCTATCGGTTTTCGTTTGGTGATCTCAAGGATGAGATGGCGGCGATGGGGCAGGAAGGCATTATCTCTGCTCATAGGATACTTAATCTCTCTAAAGCCATCGAGGCCAAGCAAAAGACGCTTGATGATGCCGTGGCTGCTGAGCGTGAACACCAGGCCGTTATGAAAGAGGGCCAGCGGGTGATTGAAAACTCACGCTCTGCCTCTGAAAAATTCGCTTATCAACTGATTAACATTAATGAGCTATATGAGAAAGGCGCCTTTGGTGCCACAGGCAGCGCCGAGGCGATTGCCAAACTGCGCAAGGCCTCAGAGGCGGCCACCGACACCTTTGTGAATTTAAAAGATGAAGGCCGTGATGCCTTTAGTGAGTTGACCGCCGCGGCTAATGGCTGGAGTCGTGATTTTGCCGATCGTCTGCTTGATAACAAGTTGAGCTTTAAAAACTTTGTTGTTTCGATGCTGCATGAGATTGCTCGTATAACAATTAGCCAGGCGACCAACCCTTTATTTCAGGGTATAGCCAGTGCCTTTAGTGGCACAACACCAACGCCAACCAACCACGCCGGCGGTATTGTCGGTGCTGGTGAGGGTGGTCGCAAATCGGTTTCGCCGCTTGTGTTTGCCGGTGCTCAGCGCTACCACACGGGCGGCATCGTCGGCAACGAGGTGCCGATTATTGCTAAACGTGGCGAGGGTGTTTTTACCGAGGGGCAGATGAAGGCGCTCGGCGGTGCCGGCAGCTCAAGCGTGCGTATCGTAATGGAAAACGAAAGTGGCCAAAATTTACGAGCTGAACAGCCAAGTGTTGATTTCGACGCCGAGGGCATGGTGGTTAGGTTTTTTCTGCGTAACTTTAACCGCGGTGGTCAGATTCGTACTGCATTAAACCAGGAGTATAAGCGCTGATGGAAACCTGGCCAGCTTATGGGGTGTTGTTGCCTGACCAGTTTGGCGAGGCTGTGCAGCCGAATGTTGATCGCACTCAGATGGAAGGCGGCTCGGTTAAACAGACCCGGCGCGGTTCGCTGGAGACGTTTATAAAGCCGGCCAGTTATTTGTTTAGTGAAATTGAATACAGCGACTGGAAGGCCTGGCGTAAAAATAATATCAACCGTGGTGTGGACTGGTTTAATCGCCTTGATCCTCTTGATGGCGTTATCAAACAGACCCGTATTGTCAGTGGTGAGTTTAAGGCCGAACAATATTCGCCTGAGTCGCCGGGTGGTGAGTTGCGCTATGTGGTGAACCTGAGCTTTGAGGTGGTTGAATAATGGCGCGTGATTATTCGGTCAATCACAACAAGAAGGTAAACGCCACCAGTGGCGAGGCGCCACTAATCTTGCTTGAAATCAGTCATGCTGATTTGCCGCAACCTATCCGAGTGGTGAATGACAACCAGGATCTTATTCACCTGACCAATACCTTTGTGGCCATGGCCTTTAATGTGCGTATGCCTGACGACCTGGAGCAAGGCATGCCAAGGGCCGAGCTGAGCGTCGATAACATTGGCCGAGAGATGACCCAATGGTTAGACGCGAGCGGTGGCGGCAAGGGTGCTCTGGTGCGCTTTATTCAGGTGATGCGTGATGTGCCGGACACTATCGAGTGGGAAACCACGCTAGAACTTTCAAACGTTGGCCAGTCGCCCTTGTTGGTCACTGGAACACTGGGTTATCAGGATATTTTTAATCAGCCTGCAGTGCAGTGGATTTATAACAAAGACCTGGCGCGGGGGTTATTTTGATGCATTGGACTGAAAAATATGTGGGTATGGCTTACAACAAAAAAACAAACAATTGCGCGTTATTTGCTGAGCGGGTACAGAGTGAGGTGTTTTGTCGAGAGATTAATCTGCCTAAGGATGCTAGCCATCATTATCGCGGTCAGGCGCGGCTGATCCAGAACCATAAACACGAACACGCCATAAAAACGGATCAACCTTTTGAGGGCGATGCGGTGTTGATGATTGGCCGCGGCAATACCAACCATATCGGAGTCTATTGCGTAATTGGCGGGGTGGCGCATGTGGTGCATGCAATGGAAAAAGTTGGCCAGGTCTGTTTGCATCGCTTGCGTGATTTAGAGAAGTACGGCCTTGCGGTTGAGGGTTTTTACCAGTGGAAGTGATTCCCCGCAATAAATCATTGCTACCGATCAGCACCGCCCCGGCATTGGTGTGGTGTCCCCATCCATTAATGGCCGCTGGCCGGCATATATTCAGCAGTACATTTTTGCCGGGTGAGTCCATTGCCTCATATATTGACCGAGTGGGTTTAGATTTGGCCAACCGGCCGGTGGCCTTGTATCTAAATGACAGCCCGGTGCCGCGTAATGGTTGGGCGATGACATTTCCAAATCATGACGATATCATCACGGTGCGGGCGGTTGTGCAGGGTGGCGGCGGTGATGGCAATAAAGCCCTGCGCACCATCTTAACGATCGCTGTGCTGGTGGCGGCACCTTATGCAGCTCCAGCACTTGGCTTAACGGGTGTCACGGCAACAATCGCGACGGGCTTGGTTACAGTCGGCGGCATGATGATGGTCAACGCAATATTGCCACCACCATCGCCTGAGCTTGACAATGCCCAGGGTGACGATGAAAGCCCTACCTATTCGCTAGGTGGCGGCGGCAACCGTGCCCGGGTGATGCAGCCGATGCCGCTGGTGGTTGGTCAACACCGAATTTTTCCAGATCTTGGGGCGCGTGAATACACCGAATTTGAGGGTAAGGATCAGTATCTCTATGGCGTTTATAACTATGGTTTGAGTGATATGACACTCAGTGATCACCGCATCGGTGACACGCCACTGCTTAATTATTCTGATGTTGATTTTGAGCAAGTCGTCGGCGGCCAGATTAATTTATTTCCGGAGAATGTTGACACCTTGGCGGTTGGCGTTGTTTTGGATGGCAATCCTGAGATATTGGGGAATGGTGATTTTTCTCAGTATGCAGATTGGACATACGGTACGGGATGGACTTATAGGGCTTTGACGGGTGATGCGGAACACGATGGTTCTGGTGGGTTTTTGTCGCAAGGCGCGTCTGTATTTAATGGGCGTGAATATTACCTTGAATATTCAATCAAATCATATACGCAAGGCAGCATAAAAGCGACAGTCGGATCAAAGAGTCTTACTTATGAAGCTAGTGCTGGGCTTAAACGATATGTTTTTCTTGTGCAGGCGCTTGATTAAATGACTATTCAATTTAGGCCGATTGATAGCTTTATTGGATCGATTGATGATGTTTCTCTGGTTGAGTGCCCGCCATGGGTAACACGCACCTCTAGCCTGGATGCGGTGGCGCTGGCGGTTGATATTACCGGTTATCTTTTTTATGCCGGCACTAAAGGTTTGAGTCAGCATTCTGTGACGCTGCAGATACAATACCGTCCGGTGGCTGGCAGTTGGTTACCATTTAATGATAGTGGTGATTTTGTCGTGATTAGCAACAGTGACAGGACGCCGGTGCGGGTGACCTATCGGCGCACGGTTGCAAAAGGCCAATATGAGGTGCGGTTGCGCCGGGTATCGGCCGTGGATTCCGATGTTAATAAATACACCTCAGATTTGAGTTGGTCTGTGCTGCGTTCTTATCAGCGTGATGAGGGTGATTATAGTGGCCAACACCGTTTAGCTATGCAGATACGGGCAACGGGACAGCTGCAGGGGCGTATCGATGCGCTGAGTAGTTTGGCATCGGCCAACTGTGAGGCATGGACTGGCAGCGCCTGGGGAGCTCAGATAAACAGCAACCCGGCTTGGTGGTTTCGCTGGTTTGCAAAGGGAAAGACCGCTACCGATGGTCGACGCATGTTTGGCGCGGGGATGGACGATGTTGAGTTGGACATTGAGGCGCTGAAAGATTGGGGTGCCTGGTGTGACAGCAAGAGCCTGCAGGTGAACCTTGTTATCGACCGTAAAATGTCTGTGTATGAAGTGTTGAGCGTGATAGCGCGTTGCGGTCGAGCCAGTGTTACCTGGTCCAGCGGCAAGCTTGGGGTGATATGGGATGCCGATAACCTGCCAGTGGTGCAGCGTTTTGGCATGGGTAACATCATTCGGGATTCGTTTCGGATTGATTACGTTACCGGCTCACTGGTTGATGCTGTAGAGATTGAATTTATTAACCCAGCCCTAAACTGGCAGCCGGACACGGTTCGGGCCAATGTGCCGGGCGTGGTTAGCCCGGTGAATATTGCCACTATTAAGCTATTTGGTTGCACCAGTAAGATCCAGGCCGAAAAAGAGGCTTTGTTGCAGGCTGCTCAACAATATTACCGCCGTCGCCGTGTCAGTTGGGATAGCGACTTTGAAGGCATGGCGGTGCAGCGTGGAGATGTGGTGACGGTGTCTCATGACTTGACCAGCTGGGGCTATAGCGGCCGATTACAGGCTGGCACCACCACAGTGTTGGAACTGGATAAGGCTGTGCCGTTTATGCCGGCAACAACTCATTATGTTGGGGTGAGGTTTCCCGATGGTAGTTATGAGATTAATGAGGTGGTGTATCAGGTTGGTGAAAGTGCCAGTATTACGCTATCGGCACCTTTATCAGCGGCCCCAGATAGCGACCCCGACGGTCTGCCAGTCTGTGATTATTTATGGTTTTTTGAGCCGGAAGCGACACCCGGAAAAAAGCTAAAGGTGCTCGATGTGCAGCCGGTGAGTGATAGCCGGGTACGCATTACCGCCACTGATGAGGATCCTGCCTATTATGCTGAGGAATCAGGTAGCGGCATTTATGTAGATCCGTCCTTGTATGGCAGTTATTACCCGACCCTTAGCAATCTTGAAGTCAGCGATACGTTGGTGCTGGTTGGCAACACCTTTGCCGTCACCATCGGCCTGGCTTGGGATGTAGAGGGCGACTATGCCGGCGCCTGGGTACGCTGGCGGATGCAGGGTGAGCAATGGAAGCCAATGATCGGCACTATGGGCGCGTTGCGATCGTTTGAGTTTCAAGGTCCACCTGATGGCACGATAGAGATTGAGGTGACCGGTTTTAATCATCGTGGTAGCAGCGGTGAGAACAGCACGATTATCCTGGCTTATGTGATTGTTGGTGATGATGACCCGATCGATGATGTGCCTTGGCTGGTGGCTGCGCAGAATGACAATGTGGCAGCGTTTCGCTGGGGTGAGGTGCCAAATATTGATACCGCCTATTACCGCTTTGTGATTCGGCCCGCCGGTGACACCAATTATGAAAAAGGTGCAGAGGTGGCCGTGGTTGCGCGTGGCAGCGTTTTTACTTCTGCAGATTTGCCACCAGGCACATGGAATGTGGGTGTAAAAGCCTATGACCACAACAACCCACCGGTTGAGTCGGTCAATGCCACCTGGGACGAAATTGACTTTCAGAGCAGCTATGACGTAATCGATACTCAGAACTGGGCGGGGCTGGGCTGGCCTGGGATATTAACCGGTTTTGTGAAGCATTGGACCGGAGTGTTAGTGCCTAGCTCGCAGACGACACCGATTGATGCCGGCTGGGATCTGTTTGAGAATTCGACCGTGATTAGTCCGGTGGAGATTTGTATATACCAACCCCCAGAGCAGGATGTTAATAAGGACAACTCACCGCGTTGCTGGGGTGTTATTCAAGCGGTGAAGGCTGCGGGCGAAACACAACTAAACGAACCAATGGTGATGTTGGATTACCACGTTGATGGTGGCAGCTATGACGGTTTTGATGATTGGCCAACACCAAAAACAGCTACCGGTCGTAACTTCCAATTTAAGTTTGAGTTAAATACTCAGCTGGGGGTGGCCTTTGTTTCTGGGTTTGAAACCACGCTGGACATTGCTGAGCGGGTGGAAAAATTTTACAACGTCGCCATTGATGCAGCCGGCACCGTGGTGCTGTTTAACCAATCATTTCATTCACTGCCGTATTGTGTTGGTGAAGTCTATGGCGTCGATCTAACAGTTGATATCGACGATGTACACCAGGATGTCAGTGGCGTTTATGACTGGATGGTGGTGCGGATATATGACAAATCAACCCAGACATATGTGAGCGGAACGGCCAGTATTTTAACAGTAACAGGTGCATAAGATGACAACCGCAATTTTTGAACAACCGGATCGAACCCAGGCGCCACAATCGAGTGATGCCGAGGCCTATAAAAATGCCATAGAGGCCTCAATTAAGGTGGTCAGCGAGTTGGCCGCGGCCTTTGCTGTGCATGAAAACACAACGCCTGATTTGAATGTGATTATTGATGGCGGAGTGCAATTTGATGGCACCACCATCATCGAGCAGACCGCGCAAACCATTGGGCCGGTTGTTGTGCCACTTGTTAATCCTCGTATAGATATTGTGGAGCTTGACCCTGCAACCGGCACGGCTTACATCGTTACCGGTGTTGAGGCGGCGACACCTGTTAAGCCAGCGGTAACCGATGGGCGAGTGCCATTGGCTTATTTTCAGCTGGCAACTAGCACCAGCGTCATTCTTAACAGCATGATAGTTCCCTTGAGATATACGCCCTGGGGCGGATCAGGTGGAGGAGGTGATGTGGCTGGTTATGTGAAGGGGGGGACAGAAATTTATCTACCAAACTATGAAACAGCGCCTCTATTTAATATTTTAGTTCAGGTTGGATCATGGTGGCGAATGATAGGGCCGCCTGGAACAGCAACAGGGGGAAGTTATGAGATCGGTTGGTTGGGGGGACTGCCAGCAGGTTATAAATGGATTGATTTACGAATTAAAATTTTAAAAGAAACCCACGCCACGCAATTCGGTAGTCTCAGTCTGTTTGTGAGGCCTTTTGGTTCAGGCAGTACAAGTGATATGACAGAAGCTATATCTATTTCTAACGCGGCAGCATCGGCACAAACTAACTTTGTTGCTGATGTAAGAATACCCGTTGATGAATTAGGTAGGTTTGAGATGTATCTTATCGATAGCGGTGGATCGCTTCTCGTTTGTAAGGCTTACCTTATTGGTTTTGGTGTATAGCCAATATTGTGAAGATGGCCCTGCTATTCACGTTTTCATGTTTGTTGCTCAGCCCTAGTCTGTTGGTATGACCAGGGCAACATACAAACAATTTTATTTTGCATTACTGCTGATAACCAGTGGGCCAGTGTTGGCGCTTGATTCACTGCGTTGGTTTCCGAATGCCCCTTATGCCTTTGCAGGGGTTGACCATCAATTGCAGGGCACTAACAAGGGTGTGAGTGTGTTTTGTCGCGGCCGTGGCTCTGATACGTCAAATATGGGGTTGGGGTTAGTATTGGTGAAAAACCGAAAGGTTGAGATTGTTGTCCAGTGGACACATCACAGCTGTATTACCCAGGCGCATGATTTGAATGTTTACGATGGCTTTGGCATTCAGGCCCGGGCTTATTTTTGGTAAGCATTTATCTGGGGTTGTTAAGTTATTTGGCCTTTTTTTGTTCGTTTCTATTAATAACGTCATTGTTTAAAGCATTTGCAGCGATTAATTCAATTGAATCGATTACTTCGTCGCGTTTACTGTCTGTTAGTGCACGGTATAGATCGAGCATATGCCAGAGTCGTGGGTCGTCGATGGGTGATGCCGGCGAGGGTTTGCTGTTTATGAGTAGAGCAAGATCGACGCTATTTATTTGCTGCGCAGTGGTTAACAGGGCGAGCAGTTCCTGATTGCCCATCCAGCCAGTGCTGAGGCGGTTGAATCGGTCGCTGTTGAGGCTGAGCGTATGACTAGGAATGTTTGCCTGTTTAAGCCGGTTAAGGGTTTTTGTGCCTGGGCTGGTGATGATTTCCAGCACGGTAAAATTGATAGTTTCTTCTTTCTTCGTTTTGAACGAGGCCGGTAGGCTTAACACTAAGGCGTTGCGGTCTGGTGCTTCACATATATAGGCTAACCAGCCTTTTTCCTCGAGTAAACCATTCAGATAATCAGCGGCCTCGTCGTCGCTGTTGCACTTTGCCACCAGGTAGGGGGTGCCTTTGCCCTCGAGCAACCAGGTGATGGAGGTGTTTTCACAGCGACCGATCTTGGCCAGGGTTTCGCCTTTGGCCTCGCCGGTTTTGAATAGGTTGTCTATCGTGCCTCTGAGCAGCCCGATACTGTTTCCCCAGGAATGTTTTTTCCTGTCGCCGAGAATGAAATCCAATCTATCTATTAAATTTTTCATAAAAATATGAAGCCACCACTTTACATTCATAAAAATCTGTATTACATTGAGACTGTACATAACAATATGAATCATAACTTAACAGGTTTACACATGACACAAGCGAAAACCAAACCGTTATTGAGCCACGTTCCAAGAGAGTTGAAGGAGCGCGTAATTGATTTAGCCAAGGTTGAACGTCGTTCTGTTTCTTCCATGGCTGCTGTATTGCTGGAGGAGGCGGTCGTCAGCCGTGAAGACTTAAGAAAGGCAGGATAACTAAAAATAAGATGGTCGCTGGGGGTTGCAGCCCCCAGGCGACCGGTTGAGGTATCGACTTTGTGCATCGTCTTTTTGCCTCGCTCGCAATGATAAACGTCATTACGGTCGAAGTGTAGTCGGTATCTCTGTTCATAAATACGTGAACGGGGGAGCTGTATTCACATGAACACTCAAAATATGAATGCCAGCAACTGGCTGGGATTAGTTCAAGGGGTTGATCAGGCGATTCATGATGTGGTGCTTGATTATAAGCCGTCTAATGATGTGATGTATGAAACGGGGGCCGATGAGTTTGCCGATTTGCTCGGTATTACCTCAGGCACTGTTTACAATAAAGCCAATTATAAAAGCTGCCCCAATCATCACCTGACCGTTAAAGAGGCGGTGTTGATTCAACGCCGGGCTAAGGATTATCGAATCATCGAGGCTGAGGCGCTTTGCCTGAATGGTGTGTTTGTCCAGTTATGCGATTTTTCCGGTGTTACTGATATGGAACTGCTGGAGGCATACGCCGCCTGGCATAAGGATATCGGCGAGACCATGGCGGCCATCCATGAAGGGCTGCAGCACCGCGAAATTCCACAACACATCTATCACACCATCAAACGGGAAATATACGAGGATCACCAGCGCGGCCTGGAGTTTTTGCATCGGGTTGAGCCGTTTGTGGGACTGCCAAAACTGGAGGCGCTGCAATGAAGGCATGTAAGCGTCAATTTGATCAACCCCCTAGCGAACCTTTGGACGATGGTGTTTTAAGAGTCTTGGCGGTTTTAGTTGCGCTAATGATTCTAACCCCGTTTTTGATGGTGGCTCTGTCTCTCAAGGCGGCGCTGTAATGGAGGTTCCTGAGGCATTAAAAAAGCGCGGCATTACTGGAATAAAAACCAACCTTGAACCTGGGCAACAGTTAGATGTAGGTGGTGCGCTGTGGTTGTTTTTTGGTAATGAGATAAAAGCGCATTGTTTCAACAAGGAGGCGAGCGATGCAACAGTCCGAGCTACTACTGCAGTTAAATGAGGATGAGTTGTTTAAGACCTATAAGGCGATGCCTAACTTTGTTGGTTCAATGTCATACAGCCGTGCATTGGCAGGGCATGCAACGCGCCGCTGTCTTGAAATTGTGACGCGGTTACGGCTTTAACGTCAGGAAAAAAATAACAAAGGAGGGTATTGCAATGGGTAGTTATGTTAAGTCGTTTGGTCGTAGAGGCAGCGGCACCAATGTGCGGATGCGGCTTGAACCTGGGCTGCCTTACCGGTTTGGTCATGGCTATTTCCTGTTGATGTTCCATCGCCTTGAGAGCGACGGTGCGGTTGTGTATGCCCTAAAGCTTGAATATTACGACACCAAAAAGCATGCCGTTGGCGGCATTAATGAGGGGGGACATGTGTTTTTTCGCGCTCATTCGTCTCTTACAGCAATGACCAGAGAGCTGGATTTTCATGTGCATGTTAGGGCGATTGAATTTTCTGAGCAGTGCCAACCAGTACAGGCATGGATTGATGTGACACCCGTTGCGGGGATTAAAATAGAGGGCTAAATAGTTTTGCTCTGCCGGTCAAACTTCTGGCTACCCCCGGCCAACCCCTCTCTAGGCCGGTAGAGCGTTTTAATTAACTTGGAGTTAATGAATGGTTCTTGTATTTGACAAGTATTTTACTCGCGCCGAGGAGGCTAAGCTGCTGCGTTACATCGCTAAGCATGGCGACGTGTTGGCCAAACGAGATCACGCTTGGATACGCTTCGGTCTGCGCACGGGTGCCCGTGTTGAAACGATGGCTCTGTTCACTGTTGGCGATGCTCACTATGCGCTGCAGCAGGGGCGGATCCGTTTCAGAACTGAGACTTTGAAGGGGCGCAAGAACAGTAAAAAAGACCATTCTATTTCACTGACCAAAGAGCGAAAGAAAGCGATAAACGATCTGTTGAAAATCCGCAAGGTTATGGGCTTTGATGATGATAAGAGTCAGTCGTTGATCATGGGGCAGAAAGGCCAAGGAATGAGTATTCGCTCGATGCAGGCCAGGATTAAGGAGTGGGCCATCGGTGCCGGCATTCGCAATGCTAAGAAGGTGTCACCGCATTGGTTACGCCATACCTGTGCCAAGAGAATTATGGCCGTGAGTGAGGCTCAGGATCCGCGGGTCAGCGTGATGATTGAATTAGGACACGGCAGTTATGAGAGCACGGTGATTTATACCCGGCCTGATAAAGAAAACCATGAGGCCGCAATCAGGGAGGTTTGTTAAATGAACATCAATTTTTGGATTGGGGTGTTGGTTGGTGCTGTTTTGGTGTGTGCAATTGAATTTATTGCTGAGGTTGCTAGATGCCTTCGTGGTAAGGAGCAACGCCAAGATGAACACGAGACTGTCTCCTTTCCTTTTAAGTCTTTATAGGCGCCGCCTGGTTAAGCTTATTTTTGGATAACTACGCTTTTATGTTTAAGAAAACAACAAAAGACGGTGCCGCCCCATGGTTTGTTGATTGGGTTGATATTTCAGGCGTTGGTGTGAAGAAAGACAGCGGCCGCAGGCGGAATTTATCGAAGTTGTCACGAGAAAATCCAGAGGCCTGGAATGGTGAGTGGCAGCGAATAAAAAAATACTACCCACAACTGGCTGAGCTTATGACAAAGGATACTTTTTTTAATGAGCTGCGTACTTACTTCAATGCTGATGTGTTGGTGGAGCTAACACCCGAGCGAGATTATGACTGTGAGGTTATCAATCAGGTGGCAGCGACGCTGCTATGCGGCGGTTGATTAAAGCGCGGGATGAGGCAAGGCGGGAATTGGGTTAACGACAAGGGTAACTTGCCGCCGATTTGAAACATGCGAACTTGGGGAAATGATAATGCAAAACGAAGCGCAAAACTAAAATCAAACGCCGAAGCAGGCGGTCAAGTTGACCCGCTTGTTATGTGTGATGCCCCAACGAAAGATCAAGTTGCCACCGCTCTTAATCAGCTATCGGAAGATATGTTGAGTGTGGGAGTGGCAATGGAATATTTGGGCGGATTTAATGAAGGATGGAAGGAAAAATCAGCTGAATTAATTGGCGCGTCACGCATCGCCAAAGTATGGTTTGATGAAATTTAGGGTGATCAATGAGCAGCTTTAATTGTGATAAGTGCGGTGCCATCTGTAGCGACAGCGCTCGCGGATATGTAACTGGATGCGAGCACTATCCTCCTGATAAACCGCAATCATCATTGCGCGGATTTGGGTTCGTTTTTGACATTAAAACAGGTTCTACGCGTCGATGGGTTGTTGGTATTGATGGTGTAAAAAAGTGGGCTGACACTATGCAGCCCTGTGACACATAACAGGGATTGTGCCCCAACCTGTCCACTTATCGGGCTATCAACGGATAAAAAACGACACTTAGACTTATTATGAGAAAACAAGATTCACCATTCTTGAAGAGCGTAAAGACCACCCTTGAAGGTCATGGTTATGCTCACAAATCAATTAAGTCATACGTTGACTCGACGTATCGTTTTATCCGTTTCCATGGCAAGCGCCACCCTCAAGAAATGGGCGATAAAGAAGTAACTGAATTTCTCTCTTGGCTGGCGACTGAACGAAAGGTATCTCCAGCAACACAGAAACAAGCCTTGAATGCCCTGGTAACTATTTATCGCCTGGTGATTAAAAAACCACTTGGCAAATTTGAATATGCCCGTTCAACCAAGTCGCCAAGGATACCGGTTGTATTGACTCAAGAAGAAGTGCGTCGCCTGCTTCACCAATTCACCACCCCGGTTTATCTGCTGGCCGTCAGCTTAATGTATGGTTCAGGGCTTCGTTTAATGGAGTGCTTACGTCTGCGTGTTCATGATGTGGATATCGACCGACAACAGCTAACAGTAAGACAAGGCAAAGGTGGCAAAGATAGAAGTGTATGCCTTCCTCCAGAATTGAATGACCCAATCACTGTCCAATTAAATAACAACCATCGCCAGTACCAGCTTGACATAAATGCAGGACGGGTAAACGCAACCCTACCCCCTGCTCTTGCTCGTAAATACCCATCAGCAAATAGAGATTGGGGCTGGCAATACGTTTTTCAGGCTTTAGATTATTGTTACAACAAAGAAACAGGTGAGCAGTTTCGTCATCACATTCATGAAAAAACCATGCAGCGCCGGTTTAAGGCTGCTGTTCGCGCTGACATTCGCACTGTGCAAGAACAGCTTGGCCATTCAGACATCAAAACGACTCAGATTTACACCCATGTTATTCGTAGCCGCCGCGTGGTGAGTCCGTCAAGCAGATTAAATTAATCTGTTTTTTTTAATTATTAGGGGGGATTTTTAGGTGTCAGAAAATAGGCAGTTTTTTGCAGAGGTAAAGGGGCGGGTTGATCTGGTTGATTTTATCGAGTCGCACTCTGGCACGACCCCGGAGAAA